>CAYHTW010000007.1:0-13261 GCA_964360065.1 uncultured Candidatus Saccharibacteria bacterium | reverse complement strand
TTAGTCCGGTACTGGCTATTCCTCTGACGGAGTATTTACTACGAATTTATCCTTAAGGCTTCAAAAATAGCCCGAATTATCATAGAATTAGGTTGTAATGTCGCCTAAAGTCAGGGTAAGATTTGCTCCATCTCCGACGGGTCTGTTCCACATAGGGAGTGCCCGTACGGCTCTTTTTAATTGGCTCTTTGCCAAGAAGGAGGGGGGTGTTTTTGTGCTTCGCGTTGAAGATACCGACACAGAAAGGTCTAAACCAGAATTTGAAGAGGATTTAAAAATTGGACTCCAATGGCTGGGGTTAGAGTGGGATGAATTTTACAAACAAAGCGAGAGAACGCAGATTTACGAAAAATACTTAAGGAAGCTTCTGGACGAAAATAAAATCTATTACTGTTTTTGTTCCAAAGAAGATTTAGAGGCGGAAAGACAGGCAATGATAGTGGCTGGTTTTCCTCCTAAATATTCAGGAAGGTGTAGTCAGCTAAGCAAAGAGGAGGTGGATGAGAAAATGGAGAAAAGCTCCACGCATGTTTTAAGATTCCGTGTAGTGCCTAAAATTATTACAGTAAAAGATATGATAAGAGGTTCTGTAAAGTTTGATACCGAGTTGATGGGGGATTTGATAGTAGCTAAAGATTTAAACCAGCCTCTTTACAACTTCACGGTGGTAGTGGACGACGCCACGATGAATATTACTCATGTAATTAGAGGAGAGGATCATCTCTCCAACACTCCGAAGCAAATTTTAATTTCAGAGGCGCTTGGCCTTACAAGTCCAGAGTTTGCTCATCTGCCAATGATCCTTAATCCGGACAGAAGCAAAATGTCTAAGAGATTTTCCGACACTTCGCTAACTGATTACATTAATCAAGGATATCTTAAAGAGGCAGTAGTGAATTTTCTGGCTTATTTAGGCTGGCACCCTAAAGAAGACAAGGAGATAATGACTATTGATGAGCTTGTTGCCGAATTTGATTTAAAACGTACCCAGAAAGGAGGGGCAGTTTTCAATTCCGAGAAACTGGATTGGCTCAACAGTTATTATATAAGCAAGCTCACAAACCAAGAGTTTATAGATTTTGCTAAAAAGTTTTTGCCTTACGACTGGGAATTAACGGAGGCCATAGTGGCTTCGGTGCGGGCCAGAACGAAAAAGATAACCGATCTCCGTGAACTGGTAGATTTCTATTTTGAATTGTCAAACTATGCGTCGGAACTGCTGCGATGGAAAGAGATGGGGTTTGCCGAAGTTGCGGAGAATTTACGGAAAGCGAAAGACGTGGCAACTAATATACCAGAAGATGATTTTAAAACGCAGAAATTGGAAGAGGCCTTGAATATAATAGTGAATCAAGACAAAAGAGGAGAACTGTTCTGGCCTCTTAGAGTAGCGCTTTCCGGTAAAAAAATATCCCCAGGACCCTTTGAAGTAATGGAAGCTTTGGGTAAGGAAGAGTCGTTAAGGAGAATAGATTCAGCTTTAGATAAATGCGAAAAATAATTCCAATACTCTTAATTGCAGTCTTTAGCGTGGGCTTTTTAGGTACAGCAGGCGCTGCTACTGAGAGCGAGCTCCGGGTTCAAATAGACCAGAAAAATAAAGATCTTCAGATTGTTGAAGATCAGATAAAACAAGCCCAACTTCAACTGGATCAAGTAGAGTCGGATAAGAGGACATTAAGTGGAGACATCAAATCTTTAAACACGACTATCAATCAGTTAAACCTAAAGATTAAATCTAGTGGAGTTAAAATTGACCAGTTGAATCTTCAGTTACAGCTCTTACAAAATAAGAAGACGGATACAATCAGTAATATATCTTCTCAAAGAGACGCGATATCCAAACTTATCGTGGAGATAGACAAGAACGATAACGAAAATATTTTCCATATGCTTCTTAAGGGCAATACTCTGGCAGATAGTTTGCTAGAAATGCAAAGCGTGCAAGATTTGCAGAACAGTCTTTCTATTAATGTAGAGAGTCTAACTAAACTCAATGAAGATTTAGGTAATAATATTAAAAACACTTCGGCAGCCGAAAATAGTTTGAAAACAGAAAGTCAGAGACTGGAAGATAGAAAAAGCATTACTAACGATACTAAGTCAGAAAAGAACGCTCTTCTCGCTACCACTAAAAATAAGGAGAGCCTTTATCAAAAGCAGTTGAGTGAACTTGAAGACAAACAAGCGGCAATGGGTAAGGAGATAGATGAATTAGAAACAAGTTTAAGAGTTGCATTCGATCCTAACGTGTTGCCCTTCAAACGATCCGGAGTTTTGGCTTATCCGGTTCTCAGCCCAGCCTTGACACAAGAATACGGCGCGACTGCTTTTGCACAGCGAGCTTATAAGACAAAGTTTCATAACGGCTTAGATTTTAAAGCCTCTACCGGCACTGCTGTTATTGCAGCTGGGGATGGCGTAGTTTACGCCGTAGGAGACAACGGCCGAACCCAATACGGTAAATATATCGTAATCAAACACGACAACAACTTAGCTACTTTATATAGCCACCTTTCTAAACAAGTAGTGGGGGTAGGCGATACGGTTAAAGTTGGGGAAATCATAGGCTATTCTGGCAAAACCGGTTACGTGACTGGGCCCCACCTACACTTCAGTGTTTATTGGGCTCCCTCCCTCACTTTACAGAGGTTCACCGGGGCAGGTTTGGTGCCGATTGGCGTGACCATTAACCCCAAGGATTATTTGTAGTACAATTAAAGCGTAAAACAAATGAATTTTAGTGAACCTATCACCTATATTATCAGTCAGCTTACCATCATCGGACAGGCCTTAGTCACGATAGTTAAAGTTATCATAAATATCTCTATAGTTATTTTTGAGTTTATCTCCCAACTGCTAAAACTGGTCACCAGCTAATAATTTTTTGCATCAATGAATTTAGAAACTTCTGAAGAGAAGAAAAAAGTTGCTGGTCACGTCCATTACGGTATCCAGAAAACAGCCCTGGATGTCACCAAGTGGGTAGGCTCTCCGACATCCATATTAATCCACTCTTTCATTTTTGTGGGAGCCTTTTGGTTGGCTTTAAGCGGCTTAGTCGCTCTAGACAGAATGCTACTGGTTTTAACCACTATCGTTTCGCTTGAAGCCATATACCTTTCTCTTCTTATCCAAATGACCATCAATTACACTACACAATCCATTGAAGAAGTAGCCGAGGATATTGAGGAAATTCAGGAGGACGTGGACGAATTACAGGAGGACGTGGAAGAAATGAGTGAGGAAGATAAGGAAGAAGAAACGAGAGAAAAAGAGCAGAAGGATGCTTTAACCAATATCCATTCGGACTTAAAAAAGCTCGTTGATGATATAAACAGGCTTAAAGGCAACAGTTCCTAGGGTTTAGTTTGTCTTCGGCGGCTTTGGTATACAAATCTAATAACCTTATAATACTGGCATGTGCGGGATCGTTGGCTACATAGGGAATAGGAAAGCTGCTCCGATACTTATGGATGGCCTGAAACGTTTGGAATACCGTGGTTACGATTCCGCCGGATTGAGCGTGGCGGACGGAGATTCTCAAATCAAAACTTTAAGATCTGTCGGCAAAGTAAGCTCTTTAGAGAGATTGGTTAGCAGTTCACCACTGAACGGCAGTGTGGGTATAGCTCACACCAGGTGGGCTACTCACGGCATTCCTTCGGAGAGAAACGCCCATCCGCATTCCGATTGCAAGGCAAAGATATTCCTGGCTCATAACGGCATTGTGGAAAATTATAGGGAACTCAAGGAGAGGTTAATTAACGAAGGCCACACTTTTTCTTCCGATACTGATTCCGAAGTCATTGCCCATCTTATAGAAAAGTTTTTCGTGGATAACCTGGAAGAAGCCGTCGCAGAGGCCTTAAAGACCATAACCGGAACTTATGGCTTGGTGGTAATTTCCCAAAAAGATCCTAATAAAATTGTCGTAGCTAGAAATTCCTCACCCATTATCATAGGTCTAGGGGAGGGCGAATTTATCGTAGCCTCCGATGCTTCAGCTATCCTGACTCATACCAAACAAGTAGTTTATTTAAACGACGGTGAAATGGCAGTGTTGAAACCTGACGGAGTAGATTTCACTAATTTAACCAGGGAAAAACTTTCCAAAAGTCCGCAAACCTTGGAGTGGGATATTAAAGAAGCTCAAAAAGACGGCTATCCGCATTTTATGCTTAAAGAAATATTTGAGCAGCCGGGGGGCGTGAAGATTTCAATGGCTGGCAGAATCATAGAAGACGAAGGACTGGCTAAGCTTGGCGGATTGGAGGGGAGAGAGGATAAATTAAGGAAAATAGACAGGCTGGTAATTGTTGGGTGCGGTACGGCTTATTTAGCCGGACTGGTGGGGGAGTATATGTTAGAGGAATACGCAGGCATTCCGGTTGAAGTTGAATACGCCTCCGAGTTCAGATACAGGAAACCGATTTTGGATAGAAAGACCGCCTTACTTTGCATCTCCCAGTCCGGGGAAACAGCCGACACGCTAGCTGCCCTCCAGGAGGCCAAAAGAAAAGGGATATTGACCCTGGGAATAGTAAACACGGTTGGTTCTACCATTGCTCGTGAAACGGATGCCGGAGTTTATAACCACATCGGGCCGGAGATAGGCGTGGCTTCCACAAAAGCGTTTACTTCACAGTTGACCGTTCTGGCACTGCTCACTTTGTTTTTAGGCAGACAAAGGCAGATGTCTTTAGTGATGGGGCAAAGGATTGTTAGAGAGTTAAAACGCCTGCCGGGGTTGATAGAGAAAATCCTGGAGAGAGAGCAGGAGATAAAAGAAGTAGCCCTGAAATATCATAAGTACGAAAATTTTCTCTATGTCGGCCGCAAATATAATTTCCCGGTGGCTTTGGAGGGTTCGTTAAAACTCAAGGAGATTTCTTATATTCACTCCGAGGGATACGGCGCAGGGGAGATGAAGCACGGGCCAATCGCCCTTATTAACGAAAACTTCCCGACGTTAGGCATAGCCTTATCGGATAGTGTCTACGAAAAAATGCTGTCTAACCTGGAGGAAGTTAAGGCAAGGAGTGGGCCGGTGCTCGTAGTGGCGACAGAAGGGAATAAAGATATTAAGAAAATGTTTCAGGACGTGATTTACATCCCAAAAACTCTGGAGATGCTTTCGCCGATACTTTCCGTCATCCCTCTGCAGATTTTCGCTTACTACTGCAGTGTTTTGCGTGGCATAGACCCTGACAAGCCGAGGAATCTAGCCAAGAGTGTTACTGTGGAATGATGAAGACGTTGATAGATAATCTGCGCGAAGACGGAGTCCTTCATTCCGATTCCATTGTTAACGCCCTTGCCGAAGTGGACCGCGCAGATTTTGTCCCGCAGTCTTTTAAGAATAAAGCTTACGAAGACATCCCGCTTCCGATAGGCCGGGGACAGACCATCTCACAGCCGTACACCGTGATATTTATGTTGGAGCATTTAATGGTTCAATCGTGGAACATTGTCTTGGAGGCTGGATATGGTTCTGGCTGGCAAACGGCTCTATTAGCTAATCTAGTTGGTGACAAGGGCCATGTTTACGCGTTTGAAATAGTTCCCGAGCTTTGCGATATGGGTAAGAAAAATATATTAAAATATCCGGACCTTAGCTCCCGCGTGAGTTTATTTTGTTCCAGTGCAGAGTATGGTTATATGGAGGCTTCTCCTTTTGACCGAATAATTGCGGCAGCAGAGGTAGGAGAAGTACCAAGCGCCTGGAGGGCACAGCTTATTGTGGGAGGCAGGATGATTTATCCGCAGGGGAATGATCTTGTGTTGGAAGTGAAGAAAGACGAAGACTCTTTTAAAGTAGAACGCTATCCAGGATTTGCCTTCGTACCGTTTATACAGCAATAGATTTTTGCTATTATATAGATATGAAAAAGATTCCCAGAGAAATAAAACGGGATAAGACCACGCAGATGTGGTACGCCAGCAGACTTAGCGGCCAGGCTAAAAATGCCGGCATTAAGCCGAGGAAAAAGCCGAAGAAGAGCCGTTAAATAAGGTATATAGAAGATAAATAAAGCCCCTCTGATTTTTTCGGGGGTCTTTTTAGTTGGGGGGGGTAATATAATTTAAGGAATGAATATTATGACATTTGGCTTAAAAAGCCAGTAAATACTATTGATTTAAGGGTTATCATATGATAACCTATAAGTATGGCGGAATTTTTATCAACTTCAGAAGTAGCTAAAATGCTTAAAATCAGCAGAATAGCTATTTTAAAGAAAATAAGTAAGGGTCAGATTAAAGCATTCAAGATAGGACGCAATTATGTGATTCCTAAAGAAGAAACCTTAAAACTCTTAGGGTTGGTTATAGGTGAGGATAAAAAGAAAGAAATAGATAAAATCATTCATAAGGCCACTAAAGAGTATAGAGAGGTCTTCAAAAGATTAGGAAGAGAATGATCATTAAGCCGATTACCATGACAGAAGTTGAATACACAGCTTTCGCCCTGGCAAAAAAATTAATGACTTGGGATGAACCTATACCAGACTTCAGTACAAGATATCCTAATGTCCTTGAGAGTTGTATCGGTAATCCCTTCCAGACTTTCCATCGTAAGCCACTTTATAAGAAACTAACAGGCAAGGCGGCGATTTTATTTTATCTTATGATTAAGAACCATCCTTTTGAGAATGGGAATAAAAGGATTGCTGTTATGACTACCCTTGTTTTCTTAGCTACAAATAGAAAGTGGCTTAAAGTCAGTAACGAAGAACTCTATGATTTCGCGGTTGAGATAGCTAAAAGCAATCCAAAAGCCAGCGAGAAATATATATTGATTATAAACAAGTTCTTAGCTGACAATCTCATTAGTTTTAAAGTTTTAGATTAGTCGAGTGATATAATAGGGGAGATGAACAACGAGCTTTAGTTCTTTTCTAGATGAGATTTGAAATAATAGCCGATTATAAATCCTAGAGGTCCTGATAATATACCGGAGATTGTAACGAGGACACCTTTTAAGTCGTCAACCGTCATTTTAGTAAGCCAATATAAAGTGAGAACGTAAAAGATAGTTAGTAGAAAACCACAAACGTAATAGAGGGCAATCTTCTTTCTAGCATCTTCGCGTTTTATGGCTAGATAAGCCCCAGGGTCTATTTCTAGTTTACTATCAGGGGGTATTTGGACAAGTTTACTCATAGTATCCAGTTATAACGTAAACGCCGTTTTGGTTTTCTACTTCTAAGTCTCTTCCGACAAAATATGTTAAGTCAGTGCTTCCTATTTTCACGCCCTTGGAGAAAGTAATGTTGCTAAGCGTAACTCCGCCTATTTTGATGGTTTTAGATGTAGTGTAAGTCCCGTCTCCGTTTGCGGTAAAAATAGAGGAAGAAGGTATTCTCATGTCACTTATTATACCAGAATTTAAAATAAGCAACTTGAAGAAACCACTTAATTCTTCTGGGAAGTGAAAAGACCGCCGCATTTAGTAGAGACTCCCGAAAAGTGTTTTCCTGGGACAATAACCTTAGAACCCTTAGGGGAGACTCTAGTCCTAAACTTGGATATGTCGCATAATGTAGGTTATGCGACAGATACAGAATAGGTAAGCCTAGGCTATGGCTTGACTAGGCTTTATAATCATTGAGTTCACTATGGATAAACAACGCATTCATTTCGTAGGTATTGGTGGAATCGGCGTCAGCTCTCTCGCCCGTTATTTTTTGGCTCAAAAATGGGCTGTAAGCGGTTCGGATGCATCAAGTAGTAGTGAGACAAAAGAACTAGTTAGGGACGGTGCCAAGGTCAGAATCACCCACAAGGCCAGCAACCTAAGCCCTAAGACTAATTTAGTGGTCTTTAGTCAAGCCATACCGGCTGATAACCCCGAAATACTTAAAGCTAAGAGGCTTGGGATACCTGTTATAAGTTATCCAGAAGCTCTTGGTGAACTGACGAAACAATATAGAACGATTGCGATATCCGGCAGCCACGGCAAGAGTACGACCACAGCCATCACTTCTCTGATATTCCGGCAGGCTGGTTTAGATCCCACAGTAATCATAGGTACCAAGCTGAAGGAATTTAGTGGAAGGCCTGCCTCACCGGCAGGTAAAAATTTTAGGTTGGGCAAGGGGCCGTATCTGATAATTGAAGCTGACGAGTACAAAGACTCCTTTCTGAACTATTATCCTGAGGCAATTTTAATGACGAACATAGACCGTGAGCACTTGGACCACTATAAAAACTTTGCGGGAGTAAAAAGAGGATTTAAAAACTTTTCCAAGAATTTAGATAAAGGCGGGGTAATGATTTTGAATAAAGACGACTCCCCCGTCAGAAAACTTTTTAAAAAAGATAAGCGGGTTGTTTGGTACAGCTTAAAGGATAAGAAACTTGCCTCACTGATTTCTAAAGCCATAAGAATCCCCGGTCGGCATAATATTTCTAATTTTTTGGGAGCGTTTAAACTCGCCCGGCACTTTGGTATCAAGCAAAAAGATATTTTAAAGGCCATTTCGGCTTATAACGGTTCTTGGCGGCGGATGGAATACAAGGGACAATTTAAAATTCAATCCGCCAGTTGGCGGACAAAATTTAAAGCTAAGGTCTATGACGACTACGCTCACCATCCAACTGAAATTAGGGCTACTTTAAGCGCTTTAGGAGAAGCCTACCCCGCCTCTCCCCTATTCTGTGTCTTCCAACCTCATCAGAGCAAGAGGTTAAAAGTGCTTTTCAAGGAATTCACAGAGAGTTTCAAAGATGCCGACATAACACTTATTTTGCCGATTTATTTTGTGGCTGGCCGCGATGTGGAGCTTAGCAAATGGAATTCGGAGGCTCTGGTTAAGGCTATACAAAAGAAATATCCCAAACAGAAAGTTTTTTATCTGAAAGATCCGAAAAATCTGCGAAACGCGCTTCAAGTATTGATGTCTACTTTTGGTGACGAGTCCTGCGCGCCATCTTCGGTCGTGAACCGTTCTGTAAATAGACTTGGGGAATCGGTGATAGTTATGATGGGCGCGGGGGACATTGTAAATATAACACCAAGCTTGTTAAAATAAGCCTCAAAATGGATTACTTTAAAGATGTTGACGACTTCAAGGCCAAGACCGGTTATATCATAGACGATGTTTGGTACCCCAGAGTGACCAGTATTGTAAATATTAAGTCCAAGCCCGCTCTTTATATGTATTATGGCGGCTTGAAGAGTTACGGCCAGGGTGAAGAAATAAAAAGAATATCAGCCGAAGAAGGAACGCTGGTTCACGAAATAGCCGAGAAGATAATAATCGGAGGAAATCCGGTGGTGGATCCATCAATTGCTCCCGCTATCAAAGCTTTTAAAGAATTTTTAGCTAATACCAAAGTTCACGTTGATAAAGACTGGGTGGAGAAAAGAATCGTGCACTTTGGAGAAAGATACGCCGGGACAATAGATGCCATGGCTATAATAGACGGCAAGTTTGGAGTTTTGGACATCAAAACTTCACAGGCAATTTACCGGGATTACAATCTGCAGACCTCGGCTTACTTTGCCTCACTGCAGGACATACACCGCAATCTGCAAACGAGGTGGATTTTGAGAATAGACCAGCAACAAACTTGTCTTCTCTGCGGAGGGAGCCGCAGGACTAAAGGTGGCAGGGAAAAAATTAAGCGACCTGTGAGAAGCAACGGCCATCCATTTTGTCACGAGGGAGAACACGAGTGGGCCGAGATGAAAGGCATAATAGAGATTCAGGAGTTCCCCTACTGGCAGGATGACTTCCACGCTTTCCTGGGTGCCAAGAGGCTTTGGGAATGGGAGAATGTAGGTTGGCTCAAGAAAGCCGGCTATATATAAGTATCGCTCGTAATCCCCTTCAGGAAACAGAATAATCTTTCTCCTGCGGAAAGATTTTCTTCGCCCTCGGCCTGTTTTCCTCCGCAAGCGGAGGACCAAGCAAAACAGGCCTTCTGGATGTTCCTTCAGGGGAATACTCGCTTGGTTAATTAATTTTGGTTGAAGATAAGTAAGGTTTAGTTAGAACTGTTTTTTTCTATAACGATTGGAGTTGGAGTCCAATCCCGGCCGGCCAAATAACCCACCCCAAAAGCCAGTAGAACTAAGAAAAAGACCACTACTCCCATCTGGGCTTCGGGTTTCTTCAACCAAGCGCGGAAGTTATTAATAACTTGCATAGTATTTATTAGTATTCTATACTTTTCTAACTGAAAATGGCTATCCCGCCTTTGGCGGGATGCTCATTTTTTTGGTTAAATCAAGAATTTAAAGAAAAATGGCACATACTAAATCGGGCGGCTCTACAAAACTAGGAAGAGAGTCGGTCTCGAAAAGACTAGGAGTCAAACTCCAGGACGGACAGATAGTCAACCCAGGTCAGATTATAATTCGCCAAAGAGGCAGCAAATACCTGGCTGGTGTTAATGTTAAAGTAGCCGGTGACGACACCCTCTACTCCATGAAGGAGGGTAAAGTTAAGTTTACCTCCAAAAAGAAAATAAGATTTGACGGTAACACCCGTTACGTTGCGGTTGTCTCTGTGGTAGCAAAAGCCCAATAATCTAATTTAGAAACAGAAACACCGCCTATATGGGCGGTGTTTTATTGTTCCTTTTCTACCCTGATTCTTATCTTACCCTTTACTTCGCTGCCTAAGGAAATTTCTATTTCTTTTTCTCCCAACATCTTGATGGGCTGGAGCAGATGAACTTCTATCATCACTTCGGGTTCCAACTCGGAAAGCTTCAACTCAATATCTTTTTTGCCGATTGAGCCAAATATTTTGTCCATCTCCCCTACTTTAACTTTAAACGTTAAAGGATTTTTTTGAAGAGCACTTTGAATATTAGTTAGCTTTAATTTTAAAGCTTCAATATGTTTTTCCAGATTTTGCTTCTCGTTTTTCATTTCATTCAGAGCCTCTTCAGTCGCGGATTTAGCTAAGTGCCTGGGGATTAAAAAATTTCTGGCATAGCCGTTTGGGATTTCTTTAACATCGTCTTTCCTGCCTACGCCTCTAATGTCTTTTAAAATGATTACCTTCATCGACTTAGTTATTTTAATTGCTTGCGGACGAGCTCCAAGGCTTTATCAAGTTGAGGGTCAAGACCAGAGCTTATATCGCTTTCGGTTAACGTCACGGTTACGTCGGGAACTATGCCAACTTTGTCTATGGCCGAGTCATCTGGCAGGAGCCATTTAGCCACAGTGACTTTAATGGCAGAGCCGTCCTTAAGGGTCTGTAATTCCTGAACACTACCTTTACCGAAACTCTTTTCTCCTACAAGTTGAATCTTCCTATCTACTCTCAAGGCTCCAGCCAATATTTCCGACGCCGATGCCGAACCGCCGTTAATAAGAACTACTACAGGCAGATCTTTTAAGGCTGCGTTACCATTGGCTTTAAAGACATCAACTTTACCATCAGCGTATTCTTCTTTGACTACTACGTCGCCCCTGGGGATAAACCAGCTGGCTAGATTTACAGCTACGTTTAAGTAACCGCCTGGATTGTTCCTCACATCCAGAACCATACCTTTAGCTTTCTTATTTATTAAAACGTCTTTCATGGCGTTATAGAAGACCGTTCCGGTATTGGCGTCAAAGTTATAGAGCTGAACGTAAACAACGTCTCCTTTCATCTCATAATCAACTGTCGGGATATTGATATGGGCTCTCGTGATTGTAAAATCTTTTGGCTTAGCCCAGCCTTTTCTTAAGATATTTAAAGTAATTTTAGTGCCTGCTTCTCCGCGGATAATCTGTACTGCCTGACTGATATTAACCCCATCGGTAGCTTTGTCGTCAATTTTTAAAATCATATCTCCGGCGAGGATCCCGGCTTTCTCGGATGGAGAGTCCTTTAATGGAGCAATAACCACCAACTGGTCGTTACGGATGCCTATTTCCATGCCGACGCCGCTAAAATTGCCGTCAATATTTTCGTTGAAGGTTTTATAATCTTTTGGGGTAAAGAATTCTGTGTAGGGGTCGTTAAGGGATTCTGTCAGTCCTTTAATGGCGCCATAAACCAAATCTTGACCCTTAATGCCTTCGCCATTAACGTGTTCGGTTTTGAGTTTATCCCAAGCTTGCCAGAAAACGCTAAAGTCAGTCGAGACGCCGCTGGGGTTTCCCCCGCCACTAACGCCTTGGATAACTATATTTTTAGTTTCGGCAAATCCCCTTTGCAGACCCAGATAAAAAGCGAACCAGATTGTTCCAGCCAGGAAAAGAGACGCGAAGGTATAGATGACGGGCTTTGACTTAAGGACCTTCACTACTTTGTGCTGCAGGTGCTCCAGGTGCATATAGTGTGAAAATTATAGACTGAGATTTGGTATAATACAAATCAGATAGATTCATATGGATTATAAAGAACTTCTCCAAAAGCGGGCTAAGCAATCTAAAGTATATTCTTCGCACCAGATGATCGGCTTAATGATTGCCGAGGTTTTGGAAGACCGGGAACGTAAGGCTTTATATATCAAACTTGCTAAAAATGAAGATTCCGATAAACTGCTCAAATTAGCCAAATCCGTGGCCGAAAAGAAAGACGTGAGAAATAAAGGGGCTTACTTTATGAGAGTCTGGCAGATGGAGAATAAAAGGCAAAAAGAACGTGAAAATTTATACGGTAAATAACAAAAACGATGAAAAATTTCTAAGGCGTCCACCTTCTCTTTTTGATTTTAAGAAATATACTAAGTCAGAAGTTAACGAGATTGTAAAAGCCATGAAGGCCGAGATGGAAAACGCCGATGGCATCGGGCTCTCGGCTAACCAGATAGGTTTGGATATCCGGGTTTTCGTGGCTAAGGTAGATAATAAATTCTATGCCATTTTTAATCCGAAGCTTACCAGAAAGTCTGTGGATATGGCTGATGGCGAGGAAGGTTGCCTTAGTATTCCCGGGAAGTACGACGAGTTCCCCCGTCCCGAGAAAGTTACCCTGGACGCCCATGATAAAAACGGCAAGAAAATTAAGATAAAAGCCTGGGGCTTACTCGCTCGGATTTTTCAGCACGAAGTTGACCACCTGGACGGCAAACTTTTTATAGACCACATCAAAAAATAATCTAGTATACCATTCGTGATGACTAACTTATCATCCCCACCTAAAAGAATCCAAAGAACCCTCGGTAGGAGTCAACAAGTGTAGTAAAACTCCCATCGGCAGAATATGAAGTACCAGCGCTGTTGGTGGCATACCCTCTGTAATAGATGAGTGTGCCTGGCGACATACCGGTTCTCGCGTGAGTGAAGATTCCGGTGCCGTTATCG
>CAYHTW010000006.1:0-19722 GCA_964360065.1 uncultured Candidatus Saccharibacteria bacterium | reverse complement strand
TGGCGAACGCCAAAGAAAAAATTTCTAAAACTGACCTTACTTTAATTCTGGTGCCCCCACCAGGAATCGAACCTGGATTTCCTCCTTCGCAGGGAGGCGTCCTATCCATTGAACGACGAGGGCATTAATATCGAGCGATGCGGAAGCGGAAGGATTCGAACCTTCGGTACCCTTGCGGGTACAACATCTTAGCAGGATGCTGCTTTAAACCACTCAGCCACGCTTCCTTGTCTCGCCATCTTAGGCGGACTTAACTTCGCTTAGTTTATAATACTCCAAGAGTTTGGGCAATTTAACGGAGCTTTCTTGATCATAACTTTATATTTTGTACATTAAAATATACCTTGTTTTAAGACTTTTTTTTTGCTAGAGTGCCAGTCATTATGGACTCCAAGGTTAACAACAATTTGGTTTCACGTCCTCCAATAGTAGTGGTGGTGGGCCACGTTGACCATGGGAAGACATCTCTGTTGGATTACATCAGGAAAACCAATGTTGTTTCCAAAGAAGTAGGAGGTATTACCCAATCTACCGGCGGTTACGAAATTGAACACCCTTCGACAGGCTCAGGGCAGGCCAAGAAAATCACTTTTATAGATACCCCTGGCCACGAGGCTTTCTCTAAAATGAGAGAGCGCGGCGCTGAAGTTGCGGACATTGCTATCCTGGTTGTGGCCGGAGATGAAGGATTCAAACCCCAGACAACCGAGGCTTTGAGTATTCTCAGAAGTTCAGAAACTCCATTTTTGGTCGCCATCACTAAAGCCGACAAGCCAGGTTTTAATTTAGAAAAAATTAAAAGCGACTTAATAACTAATGGCGTATATCTTGAAGGCAACGGCGGAGATATCAGCTGGCAGGCGGTTTCCTCCAAGAATGGAGAGGGTGTTAACGAACTTCTAGATCTTATTCTCCTGATGGGTGAGGTCCTTGATTTACAGTATGACCCGAAGGCCTCGGCCACGGGCTTCGTGCTGGAGTCTTTAAAAGATATGAAGCGCGGTGTGGTAGCTTACTTAATTTTAAAAAATGGCATCTTGAAAGAAGGAGACGAAATAGCTACTCCTTCGGCAAGGGGCAAGATAAAAACACTGGAGAATTTTTTGGGTGAAAGAACGAAGAATCTTGTTCCTTCCGCTCCTGCTTCTATGCTGGGGTTTGAGTCAATCCCATTAGTTGGCGAAGAGTTCTTTACCGGAGACAGGGCCGGCGAAACTTGGAAAATGGAAGAAAAAGAAAAAGTCGAAAAAGTTCCAGAAGATGCTGGCAAAGTAAAGGCTATTTTAAAGTCAGATACATCCGGGTCGCTAGAAGTACTAAGCCAGGTTTTGGCTCATTTAGTGACTCTGAAGGGTATGTCGGTCGGGGACGTGACCGATGGCGATGTTAAATCAGCCGTCTCCTCCGGCAGTATCATTGTGAGCTTCGGGGTGAAAACCAACAAAGCCGCCGAAGGTTTAGCTAAAGCCCAGAGTGTCCAGATTTTTAGTAATGACATTATCTATAAACTCGTTGAGGAGATAGATAAGTATAAAAAAGAAAAAGACGGGCCGGTTTATGTCGGTGAATTAGATATTTTAAGAGTCTTCGGCAATAAAGACAAGAAGCAAATTATAGGTGGTGTTGTTAAGGTGGGTGAAATTAGAGTAGGCTCTGATGTGAGGATAATACGTAACGAAAGTGTTTTAGGGGAAGGTAAAATTGTAAACGTTCAGGCTGGCAAAAAGGATGTGCCTAGCATCCCAGAGGGTACCGAGGGGGGATTATTGCTAGATTCCGAGACAAGGGTCCGGGCTGGTGATAGAATTAAAGCGTTATAGATGAACACTCATAGGTCTCTCCGTATGGAGAGCTTAGTACAGGAAAAACTATCGCAGATTATGCTTAGGGAAATAGACATTCCAGTCGGCACTTTAGTTACCATCAGTTATGTTAAAGTTTCCTCTGATTTGACGAATGGAGAGGTAGGTATAAGCATCATCCCTGGAGAAAAAATAAAAGAGGTGATAGAGCTTTTAAAGAAAGAACAGGGGCGCTTACAGCACCTTTTAAACTACAGTTTAAATTTAAAGCCTATGCCCCGTATTGAGTTCGTTTATGATCCGGGTTTGGAGAAAGCCGCTAAGATTGAAAAATTACTTGAAGATAAGTAGATTTCTATCATGGCCTGGTAGCCAAGTAGTAAGGCGAGGGTCTGCAAAACCCTTATGCGCGGGTGCGATTCCCGCCCAGGCCTCAACTTGAAGAGAGAATATTTTGGCTCTACACTCTTTCGTAGCGCCCGGGTGGCGGAACGGTATACGCGAGGGACTTAAAATCCCTTGCCCTAAAGGCTTGTGGGTTCGAATCCCACCCCGGGCACCATAGATACTGCTGATTGTTTTTTTACCTAAAGAGCGTGGTTATATAAGTAGTTTTATATACTTGTGATATACTATAATTAAATTAAAGAAATGACTGAAGTAGTTTCTTCGGCACAAAATAAGAAAACCATATTTATTATCGCGACCGTCGTTTCAGTCTTAGTAATCGCGGCTAGTGTTTATTTTTTAGTAACAAATAAGGTGAGAGAACAAGGGGTTCAAGTGGCGCCTCCAGTTGTGCCTGAAACGCTTGATGTTGTCTCAAAGATAGACGAGCTTACTAATCCAGTGGGAGACAAATTGCCAGATCTGAATCCAGTGGATAAGACAAACCCCTTTAAAAACATTTATGAAAACCCTTTTAAATAAAATGTTGGGTAGAGAAAATTATAGATTTTTGGTAGTAGGTTTATTAATAACTGGAAGTTTGGTTTTTTCTTACGCTCTAATCGTTCGAGCGACATCGGGTAATGATATTGTATATCCGTTAGCAGAGTTGAGTGGTTGTAAAAATGAAACCGAATGTAGAGCATTTTGTGATAAGCCGGGGAATATTACGTCTTGTGTAAATTTTGCGGAGAAACACGATTTGATCTCTTCTGAGAAAGCGGATGTAGCGAGAAAGTTTAGCGCTATTGGCGGCAAAGGCCCAGGCGGTTGTAGTGGACAAGACTCTTGCGAATCTTACTGCGACGACATTAACAACATGAACGAATGTTTATCTTTCGCTGAAAAAAGTGGTTTAATGCCGCCGAAGGAACTGGAAGAAGCAAAAAAAGTTCAGTCTGCTTTAGCGAAAGGCGTGAAGTTGCCAGGTGGCTGTAGAAATAAAGACTCCTGCGAAACTTATTGCGAAAGTTCGGATAATATGAAAGAGTGTTTAACTTTTGCTGAAGCCGCTGGTTTTATTCCGCCAGATGAACTTGTAGACGCGAAAAAAGTTCTGGTAGCAATTGAGAGGGGAGTAAAACCGCCGCCATGTCGTGGCAAGGAAAGATGCGATGCTTATTGTTCCGAACCGGGCAATTTTGAACAATGTATTTCTTTTGCGGAGGCCGCTGGCTTTGTTTCTGCCGAAGATGCTCAAATGGCGAGAAAAACTGGGGGCAAAGGCCCTGGTAACTGCAGAGGAAGGGAAGAATGCGAAAAGTTTTGCGAAGACGAAGCAAACGGCGAAACTTGCTTTAGCTTCGCAAAAGAACACGGCCTTATTTCCGAAGAAGAATTGAAAGGCGCCGAAGAGGGGAAGCAAAAAGTACAGGAAGTATTAAATAATGCGCCACCAAAAGTTGCCGAATGTTTAAATAGCGCGCTAGGAAGTGACGTCCTTGAAAAACTGAAGGTTGGGTCGTCAAGACCTAACCCAAAAATTGGAGATTCCATACGTCAATGTTTTGAAACGATGATGGGAGGTGATTTTGGTCCTGGTCCTGGTGGGCCCGGCCAAGGCAACCCCGGTTCTAACGGGCCTATGTCGCCGAGGATTTCGCCATCAAGCTTTACTGGGCCAGGTGGTTGTAAGAGTGAAGCCGAATGCAGATCGTTTTGCCAGATAAATCCAGGACAGTGTGGTGGGCCTAGTGGGCCAAACGACGGCGAGCAGGGGCAATCAGAAGGAAGTTTTCGTGAAAACCAACCGCCGACTGGCGCTTTCCCACAAGGCCCACCTCCGGATAATTCCCGTGAAGGAGGCGCGCCAGCTCCCGAACAGTTTCAACAGCAATACGAAAAGGAGTTTCAGAATCAGTTCCAACAGAAATATGATGAGATACGGGGATCATACCAGTCGCCAGACACTAATCAATATCAGCAACAATATCAACCGGCACAGCCTCCTGCGGACGGGATACCGCCGCCAGCACCGCAATCACAATCTAACATACGTTCTTTTCTTGGTAGCATTTTGAATGCTTTAAGCGGTATTCTTCGCTAAGAGATTCCACCACCTCCTTTATAATAATCTTTGGTGCCCTCGGAGGGATTCGAACCCCCAATAGCTGGTTCGAAGCCAGCCGTGATATCCATTTCACCACGAGGGCATAGTCGCGGTCGTACAAGTTAATTTAAGCTATACTTAATTAAAGTGCAATTGAATATACCAAAAGAAGTTTTGGTGGTTGCGGAAGCGCTAAAAGGCGCTGGGTTTAAGGCGTATCTGGTTGGAGGATGCGTCAGGGACATTCTGCTTAAACGCGAGCCGAAAGATTGGGATGTAACCACAGACGCCCTACCCGAAAACATACAACATATTTTCCCAGAGTCAGTTTACGAAAATAATTTTGGCACAGTCGGGATAAAAACTGGGAGCGATAACCATAAACTCGCCATAGTTGAAGTTACCACTTTTAGAAAAGAGGGGAAGTATGAAGATTTCCGCCATCCTTTGGAAATCAAGTTCGCTAAGCACGTTGAAGACGACTTGAGTCGTCGTGATTTTACAGTTAACGCCATGGCACAGAACATTGATGAGCCTGAAAGTGTCGTTGACCCTTATGACGGCCAAGCTGACTTGAAAGCCAAGTTGGTGCGGGCTGTGGGTTCGCCCGAAGAGAGATTTAGGGAGGATGCCCTTCGATTAATGAGGGCCGTTAGATTCGCAGCCGAGCTTGGGTTTCAGATAGAGCCTAAGACCACAGAGGCTATAAAAGATTCGGCAGACTTATTGGAACATATCGCCCAGGAAAGAATTCGGGATGAATTTATGAAAATAATAATGGCTCCCGGTAACGGTGCCGCCTGGGGAGTGGTGATGTTGGAACAGTTAGGACTAATGAAAAACATCGTTCCAGAACTTCGCGAGGGAATAGCTGTCGGTCAAAATAAGCACCATATATATACTGTCTGGGAACATAACCTAAGAGCTTTGGATTACTCGGCCAACAAAGGTTACTCATTTGAAGTCCGCTTAGCATCTCTTTTACACGACGTAGGCAAGCCTAAAACAAAAGTCGGAGATGGGCCTGACTCTACTTTCCACGGCCACGAAGTGGTTGGAGGCAGGATGACAAGGAAAATAATGGAGCGCCTTAGGTTTTCCAAAGAGATTTCTGAAAAAGTGACGCACCTTGTCCGTCATCATCTTTTTTATTACAACGTGGGAGAAGTAACCGAAGCCGGAGTGAGACGTTTTGTGGCAAGAGTCGGGAGGGGAAACATAGACGACCTCTTTAAGGTGAGAGAAGCCGACAGGATTGGTTCCGGCGTGCCTAAGGCTGTTCCTTACAAGGCCCGTCATTTGCAGTTCATGATAGAAAAAGTGAAATCCGATCCGATTAGTCCCAAGATGCTCAAAGTTAATGGGGCCGATGTCATGACGATTCTCAAAATACAACCTAGCCCTAAGGTAGGATGGATACTTGGTGCACTACTAGAGGAAGTCCTGGACGATCCGGCTAAGAACACAAAAGCGTTTCTTGAGGAGAGGGTTTGGAAGTTAAATAACTTATCAGACAAAGAACTCAATGCTATTTCAGAGAAAGCTAAAGAGAAAAAAGAGGAATTTGAGTCCGGCATTGAAGATGAAATGAAAAAGAAATACTATGTGAAGTAGTTTTTTCGGGGTGTAGTATACCGGTAGTACATGCGATTCGGGTTCGTATAGACCGGGTTCGATTCCCGGCACCCCGACCAAAATGAAATGACCCATTGCATGGGTCTTTTTGTTTCCTGACCTGCTGGGACGAACTTGGAACATTTTTAGGGTTCCCCATCACTGAGGGTTTTATTTTTATAAAAACTTTGTTAAATTATAGTTAAGACTCAGGTCTTTAACATATGTTCGATTACGGCCTGCGTCGTGTCGTCACTTACTAACCTAATTTAGGCAGGTAAGTGTCTTTCCGATGCTTCCCTGCCAATCATCTTTATGAGCAATAGTAAAAAGTACGTTAACGAGTTAGAAAGACGTACCGCCGCCATTTTAGAAAGAGAAGGAATTCCATTTGATTACGGAGTAGATTACTACGTAAGAAATGGAAGAAGGACCAGAGAAGTAGATTTTGTTCTGCATTATCCGGTTCGAGCCAAGATGTGCAGAAGAGCAAGCATACAGTATATAGAGATCAAGCGGGGAATGAACACCCATGCCAAAATACAACACGATGACCTCCTTACGGCGGGCATTGATACCTTCATCGCTACGGTGCAAACCATAGAGATGTGGGAAAAAGTTGGCTTTCTGGTAGAAAGATTGGAACGAGTTCCTATGAGAACTCCTGTTCCCGCTTTGGTGTTTCAAAGAGCCTAATAAAAGCGGTTGCCTTAGGCGACCGCTTTTGCGTTAGAGGACTATGCTAACCCTAACTTGACATCTAATCATAAATATTGCATATTCGTTTCACTCACTGGTTCCTTAACATAATTAAACCGGTAGAGTGGTCGAGATTATAAGTCTTATTAGGCTCTGTCGCCGTACTACATATGATATGGCGCCTTAGTCAACGCTTATGATAACTGTGACTCTTAAAGAATACCTGACCTTTTGGGGTTTGGTCTTCCTGGCTGTCATCGTCTTCGTGCTTGCCTACTACGGACCGGTCACACAGGTTGCTTTCAAGACTGAAAACGGCATTATTTACAGGGAGATTCTCAACGGTCCCGTTGGAGCCAATTGCTTTGACGAGCAGGGTAATAAGGTTATTGCCCCATCAAGGTGGTTCGGTCCAGAATGGACTCCCGTTGCTTCCGCTAACGATCCCGCAACTCAATCTATGAGCATTACCTGTCATGGCTACTTCTACGGAACGCAGTCGGCTAGCGTCCAAGGAGATGCCAGCTAAATTATAAAGTAGGCTCATACGAGCCTACTTTATCTTTTTACAGTCAGATGATATAAATTTATTATGGCAACGAAATTACCGGGAAAGTTTAATATACCCCAAAAAGTAATCAGAGAGTTAAAATACGCGCATCAACTCCACTTGAGGGAGTTAGCTTATAGAATAAAGGAACAAAAAGATGTAATTCAAGAAAAAGATTTTGTAATTAAAATACTTCTTTCTAAGAAGGCGACTCCACCGGAGCTTAGAAAAACAAAGCAGATAGTAAAGAAATGGTGCCAAAATCACTTGTTTTGGCTGGATTTGATAAAAAAAGATGCAAAATGGGCGAAAGAGGGAGGCTCTCCGTCTTGGCATAAAAGATGGATTAAAGTTTATCAGGATATTCTAGATTATCTGAGTTCTCAGAATTAAATCTCGCTAATTAAGGCTAATGATTTGACTTTTTCATTAATTTATGGTCTATTAACCTAAGGTCGTAATTATCGGCTTATTAATTAGAGAGCCGTTACCGCGGCTTTCGCTCGTTAACATATGAAAAAGCTTATTCCAGTTTCTATCATTGGCGGAGCTGCTATCGTAGTACTCGTTATCTACTCCAACGTTTACGTTTCAGGCACCAGCATGGAGCCGAATGTCCACGCCGGGCTTTACTCGGTAGATCGGCTTAGCTACAAATTTCGCGTACCAGAGCGTGGAGAAATCGTGTTTCTAGACTCACCGATTGATAATCGAAACTTTGTGAAACGAATTGTAGGACTCCCGAACGAGAAAGTAGTTATAAACGGCGGAGAAATCATTATTTATAACTATTCTCATCCGAATGGATTCAAACTTGACGAATCTTACTTGGGTTACTGTTGGATGGGGGATTTTATCTCCAGGGCGTCTTACAGTCTAACCAGTGACGATTATCTGGTGTTTGGAGACAACAGAGCTGACAGTCTTGATTCCAGAGTTTTCGGTCCTATAAAAGGGGAAGCGATTACAGCCAAGCTTATAGTTAGGTAAAAAAAGCGGCCATTATAAAATGGTCGCTCTTTTATTTTCAATATATTTGACAATTATACTTTTATGTGGTATAAAGTTTAAATTGAAGTTCCTTAACATAATATTAATTGAGATGCTTGGGGTGTCTTAGTTTTTCCGTGTTATGGAGCTTTGATTAAAAGTCGAAGTATTATTAAAACTAATCTCCCCGTCTATCTCAAATTAACAGTTGAGATGAATGGGTTAATTTGTACTATGTGGATAACAATTATTACTTGGGTGTTAAGTATTCTACTTGGGTTCTTTATAACCATATGGGTCACTGATTTTCTAGCTTGGTTATTGGACATCGAAAGAAAACGTTTCTTTAGGATGGTTATGATAGTTTCTCTAGTAGGATGGTTGTTTATGACGTTCGTTGGTGTACTGCTTATGTTTTCCTGGGGTGCAGTTGTACCATGGGGTACCGTTATGAATGCTATTGGTGGTGCCATAATGTTTGGAATTATCTGGGGGGCGTTTAGTCATTGGTTGAGAAAGTTGTTTATGAAATTTTCTCCATCAAGGTACGTTTAAGTAGCCTAACTCGTCTCAAAACAGTCCGCCCCAAGCGGACTGTTTTATTTAGTAAAAGTCCTAGCCGTAAGCGATATACTTAAGTATATCGGCTCATTTCATGGAAGTGCTTAACCCACTTTCCCATTATTGACACTCCACGCTAAATATGATATATAAAAACCATTAGTGTTCCTTAACAAGTAATGATTTGAGACGCAGCGAGCGCCTTGGTTTACCCTGAGCAATGTCGAAGGGTTACGCATAAGTTAAGGACCTAATAAAGGTCGAAATTATTAAAAATTAACCAAGCTACCCGCGAAGTCTCAAACGAGACGAGTAGGGTGACTTAAAAAGTATGAAAAAAACTCTACAAGTCATTGGTCTAATCATAGTGGCGATTATCGTAGTCAGTTATATTGCCAGTGAATATCAGAGTAAACGTCCGTGCACTATTGATATAGTTCTCAGTGGTGGCAAGTGCGACGAGCGAGCGCGTGAAGAAGCCGCTAAGCAAGCTGCAGAGATTAACACCTCGCTAAGTTATATCTTTGACGATAATGGAGCAGTAGTAACTCAGCCGGCTTCTCCACGCATTGAGTTGAAGATCAACGGCAGCGATCAACCATTAAGAGGTAAGGCGCCATTGTCCTTCACTCTTTCTTGGAAGATTGACCCGGCGATTGAACTGGATGATTGTAAAATAGAGGGGCCTAGCGTAAGAGCCGGCTACTATAGCGAGGTATGGGGGTTTGATGTATTCAGATGGAAAACAAGTACATCATACTTCATAGACGCGCATGTAGCTGACTTTATAAAAGCACATGGAGGATATGAAGGGTCGTTGGAGTTTAAAAACGTCGTGCCAGCCCAATATGGCCCAGACGACGATCGTAACGACCTTGAAAAGCTCTCGAAAACTCCCCTGTATTATGGTGTCGCTAGTTTCTATCCAGGCCCGAGTGTTATTGAAATCAACTGCGGGTGGGGTTCCTCATCAGAAAATGGCGCTATCGGTATTTGGATTGACCAGTGATAACGAAGACGGTTGGCTTTAGTCAGCCGTCTTTTCGTATGGTCTTTTAGAAAACAGCTGAACAGTCCTAGTATTTTTATACTATTTCTTGACTTTTTCGTTAATTTATGATTATATGAAGTCAAGTTCCTTAATACCGTTTGTCCCGAAAGAGACGCGGAGGGAACGAAATTATTTGGGTCGAGTTATTATTCGCCTTAATATGTTTCGTTTTTCTCTATCTCAATATCGGGACGGGGGAGAGCGAAACACGAAATTACTATGATTAAACATATAGTTAATCCGTGGATCGCGTCAGCCTTGCTGGTAATTATTTCAATTGTCTTGGCATTCTTTGTAATGCCGGAAATTGCGGTTTCTACCAAAATCTCAAGCGATGACATCCATTTGGATGTTCATATGCTTAAGTCGGACGGTTTTATTTACCAGACTGGTAATCAAGTTGCCGTTTACGGTCCAGCGATATATGAAGTGGCTTATGACGTTCCTTCGGGAGCAGATTGCTATTTCAATGTTGCCCATAACTCTGTCTATGGAAAGGGGAAAGTAAGCACAACTGCTAATATCGGTACTAGCCAGGGATACACCATCTCTTGCCAGTCGCTGATTGGCTCTTCGGGCATTGTTTCGAAGACAGTTACCGTTTCGGTAATGCCGCACACTGAGATCAGTGCTCTCGCTTCCCAGTCTGCCTTTTAGGCATAAAAACAACTCGCTAATAACGGGTTGTTTTTAATTGACTTTTAGCTCTAAATATTGCATATTCGTTTTACTCGCTGGTTCCTTAACATAATTAAACCGGTAGAGTGGTCGAGATTATAAGTCTTAATCAGGCTCGGTCGCCGTACTACATTTTATAGTATAGGCGCCTTAGTCAACGCTTATGATAACTGTGACTCTTAAAGAATACCTGACCTTTTGGGGTTTGGTCTTCCTGGCTGTCATCGTCTTCGTGCTTGCCTACTACGGACCGGTCACACAGGTTGCTTTCAAGACTGAAAACGGCATTATTTACAGGGAGATTCTCAACGGTCCCGTTGGAGCCAATTGCTTTGACGAGCAGGGTAATAAGGTTATTGCCCCATCAAGGTGGTTCGGTCCAGAATGGACTCCCGTTGCTTCCGCTAACGATCCCGCAACTCAATCTATGAGCATTACCTGTCATGGCTACTTCTACGGAACGCAGTCGGCTAGCGTCCAAGGAGATGCCAGCTAAATAAAAAAGCAGCTCTACCCAGGGCTGCTTTTTCGTTCTTATTAACAACTAACTTGAAGCGATTATGTTATAATTCTTGCAAATGAGACGATTCATAATTTTATCCATTGTGATAACTTTCTTCGGTCTATTATCATTCCTAGCTGTTCTTAATGATGTATCTTTAGCTCAAAGTCTGCCAGCACCTATTACCGTGGGACTGGGTTCAACTCCAAGTATTACAACTCCTAACATCCCAGTTAAGTTGGTTGCATTCGTAAGCGGAGCGAACCCGGGCTCTAGTATACGTTATCAGTTTTATTGTAAATCATCGGATTCTCAACCTGTTTCGGATGTGACAAGCACTAATAATCCTTATTCACTAGACTGGAAATGTTCCTATTCTTCCACGGGCACTTTTACTCCCAAGGTACATATACAGGTAGCCGGTAAAACATCAGACGCTACGGCGAGCATCCGAGTGGTAAATGCAGTCATAGCCGCCGTCTCCAATTACGCAAGTCGCGACTATAGTTCTCCCTGTACTTCATTTGGCAGTATATTCATTGGCAAATGTATAGATGTGAAAATCAACGGCTCGGATGGACCTGTCGTTCTAAACGCGCCGGCTTCTTATGAAATAGCTGTTAATGTTCAGTCTGGTCTCTTCAGAGGAAGTATAGGAGATTGTTACTTATTTGATCCAGCGGACGGGAATAATATAATGCAAGTTTATAACACTTCTAACCTAAGAGAAATATTTTTAGGCAGTCTGTGGTATATCAAAGGAGGATCTTCTGTACCAGCAGGGACTTATAAATATTTTGCAGTATGTTTTAAAAAGGGCTCCGTTACAGAGATAGATGAAGCGGATGTTACCGTTACAGGCGGAACGACTACTCCTCCGCCATCTCAACCGCCGGCAACTCCGCCTCCGGCTACTGTAAATGTTGCATTGTTGGCCAACCCCTCGGTAATAACTCAGGGTCAATCTGCCAGCTTGAGCTGGGGTACTTCCGGTGTCACTAGCTGTAGCGGTTCTGCATCCCCGTCAGACTCTAATTGGTCAGGCAGTATTACTCCGGTGGGCGGAGGCAGGAGGACCGTGACCCCGGGTCAAACCACTGCTTATTCTCTAAGCTGTTCCGGCCCGGGCGGCAGTTCCATCAAGAATGTTCAGATTACTGTTCTCCCTCCGTCCAGTAGCCCACCTCCGTCCGGTCCGGGATGTTTCCCGCAAATTGATATCAAAGTCCAATGATTATTAAGAAAGCTTTAGTTCTGGGTCTGTCATTATCTTTATTGCTTATTGCGATCTATTTCGTTGGCGCACTGTCGGTCTTTGCGGCGACTTGCGATCCAAATTCTCTGCAAACGGTGGCTTACGGTCAAACTAGTGCAGCGGTGACCAATGCTCAGGCGTGCTTAATTGAAGTTAGTTACAATATCCCGGCTGGCGCGACTGGGTTTTACGGCGGTCAGACTAAAACGGCCGTTATAAACTTCTATGCTTCCTGGTACGGATTGTGGGACGGGATGAGTATCGGGCCGCAGGGGATTACACAATTAAAAAATAAAGTGCTGGCACAGCGTACTCCACAGCAACCCAGCGGACCGATCTTCAATTCTTTTACGGTGAGCCCAACTTCCACCAGCGCCGGCAGCCAGGTAACTCTTTCCTGGTCAGTTTCTAATGTCGGTAACTGCCGGATTAAAGGAGGGAGCTACGACAGTGGCGGTACCGTACCTAATGGTTCTGCGACTACAGTCGTTTCTCAAACCACAACTTTCACCCTTACTTGCCCCGACGGCAGCAGCAATACGAGAACTGCCACTGTGACGGTAGCAGGCGCCCCAGCAAGCGGTCCTGGCTGTGAAGCTTCACCGATTGCCGTTGGTCAGACAGATGTTATTAAAAACGTTGGTGACAACTATACCGTCAACTGGAAATCCAATTCTTTAGCCACTTCATGTACCCTCTATAAAGGTACAGGTGTTTCCTCAAATGTGCCGTGTACTTCTTCAATAACCGAAAGCCAATCCTCGGCGGGACAATATTCTTATAGGATAGCCGGTACGGGCCGGGACAGTTCCGGCAATACCGTAACAGTAATGAGCCCCACCGTAACAGTTACTTTCTTGAACGATAACGACGAAACCGACACTGGCTCGCCGGTGGTAAATGTTTGGAGAGCGGTAAGCGAGGGAATAATTCTGCCCTTGAATCCGGTAATTAATGTTTTTGAAGCAATAGTCGGCAGTCCTGGAGCTTGCACGATAGACGCCAACCCTAAAATTCTCATTGTGCCAAGAAATACCTCAATGCTCACTTGGTCTTGTGATAGAGTTATAAGCGGTTGCGCTATAAGTGACGATAACGCCAAGACAACAGATATAGGAGCAGTGGCTTCTAGTGATAGTGGGGTGACCCCGTCGATTGACAAGACAACGAAATTTACATTGCAATGCCCAGGCGTAGAAAACAAGTCGATAACCGTAAAGTTTTTCAGCCCATTCCTTAAAGAAGTTATTCCGCAATAATCATGATTAATAATATTAAATATATATGCAATTAGACAGAGTTACACAAAATATTATTATCGGCGTGTTGATATTGGCAGCGATATTGGCTGGTTCTATTTGGTATTTTTACAGTCAGAGTGTTTTAACTGATGAAAACGTTGCGAAAGTTAAGATAACCAACTGTTCTTCTATAGAACCCACTTTTCTTTCGGCCCCAAAAGACAAACCGGTTTATTTTGTAAATCTTGACTCTAAAGAACACACCGTGAAAATCGCCGGCAGTGAGCTGCGCCTCGGCGCCGGGGAAGAAATAAATTTAAGCGCTAATCTTACTTACGGAGCGGGGACATATGCCTACGATTGTGATGACTCTAAAGATGCCGGCCGGATTCAGATTGAAGGCCGCAACGAAGCCGAAGCGAGCACCGCAGTAAGTTTCAAAGAGCTTTACGATGACTCCATGAACGAAGCGCAAAAAAAATGCGCCAGAGAAGCTTTCGTCACTGACTTTGACGATGTTTATAAAGGATTGTCGGCCATGAGAGAAGAAGCTCAAAATAAATTCGCAGCCTGCGTTACGGCTCAATGAAAACAATGAAAAAAATCTTAATCATAACTTTTGCCATGCCGCTCGTTTTCGCTTTCAGTATTAACGAAAGCAAAGCCGAAAGTTTTTTGGGAGCGGGATTCGCTATCTACAACGACCCGACTTTCGGTTACCAAGAAAGTCAATATGCCCCTTCAACTCTTAGAGTGCAGTTCTGGTCTTACAGTAAAGACAGTAGCGCCCCAACTAATTTTAAATTTGACTGCAACGGCGACGGCACTTTTGATGTTACTCAAACCAACGTGAGTAGTGTGGGGACGGCCTATCCACCAGCAGAGTATAAAAATAAAGGAGGCAAATGGTACACGATTTCGGCCGGCGATATTCCTCCTTACGGCAAATTTGTTATCCCAAGTTCTCCTTGGCTGGCCTGGTGGGCTGAATCTTACGGCACACAGGGCATAAAATGCTATTATCCGAAGGATGGAGATTACACTCTAAAAATGGTGGCTGAAAGGGGAGGAGTTGAAGCTTCTGTCAGCCAATCTTTCACGTTGCGGCCTCCATCGGTGCAGATAGAGGTTAGACCGTTTTCTGGAGGTTACGGCTCTGTTTATGTCGGCAAAATCCCCGTAGCGCCGGCAGATATTGACTTGGGCGTGGCGATTTACAACCCCATAACTTATTGGTCTAGCCCTACTAGCCACTGGCCCCTTTCTACCGGCCCTTCAGCCACTTTGAAAATAGATTGCGAAAGCGATGGTAAATACGAAGAAACGGTTGGATATTCTACAACTTCTAATGCTGGGGAGAATTGGGAGCTTTGGTGTAATTTCTTTAGATCATCGTCTTGTTATGGCAATGTTGCTAGTAGTTTGAATTGGTACTCTAAAGCTTGTCGTTATGATAAGCCAGGAATCTATAAAGCAACTATTAAGGCAGAGCTCCCAACGGGGGCGGCGCCATACATAAGAGAGGTAAGTACCACAGAATTTATGGTTCTTCCCGGCAGTCTAAAAGACGCAACAGTAAGTTTTAACACTGGTGGAGATACGACTAACGGACAGGCCCCGTTAAATGGGGTTGATTTAAAGTTGGATGTATCGGGAGTTTTTTGGGCGCATACAACATACAATTTCAGTTGCGGTAATGGTCAGGTTGTAAGTAAATCCATCAATGCCGATTTTTCTAAAAAGGACTTCAACCAAGATTATTCTTACACAGTTAAAGATTTCTGTAATTATACTAACCCCGGAGAGTATTTCGCTAAAGCTCAATTGGAGTTCAGAGCCGTGAAGTTGCCTGGCGGGGCTGACAATGTTTTACCTTTCAAAGAAATTTCTAAAACCAGCACTTACACAATCTACGCCGTTAATAAGGAAATTCAGATACTTGTTACTGGGAAAGCATCTGACGGTGAGTATGTAGTGACTTCTCCCTTTGATCTAAGATGGGATGCTTCTAGGGTAAACTCCTGTTCGGTAGCCGGCGTGGGGAATAGTTTCTACGGCATCGGTATCGCTGCCGGTAGTTTAAATATCAAAAGCGTGCCTTCAGGTGATTACTCGTATAAATTAAACTGCCTTGCCGGTAGTGGAGCTACGGTAGAAAAGATTATTAAGGTAAAAGTTATAGGCCCATAATGAGGAAATTATTCCGCAATAATACTGTATAATTAATGAACATAAGTATGAACAATATAGTTTTAAAGATAACGACAGTCATAATTGCGGCGATAATAATTCTGGGGGGAGTGTATTGGTATCTCACTATCCAACAACCCACTGGCGACAATAGCGCGAGCCAGACGGTAGCCACACCAAAAACTTTTAAGGAAGCATACGACTTGCTTCCAGCAGAAAAACAATCTTGTGTTCAGGGCGTGCTTGGCAAGAACTTTGATACTGCCTATAAAGACGGCGAATATTTCATCTCGCATGACATCAACACAAAGATTTACCAAGATTGCTTCACTGAGTCATCGGCAACTACCACGACCTTCAAGGCTCAATTTGACTCCATACAAGACAAATCCATTCAGCTATGCGTTAAAAATGCTCTTGGCGATGAATTTGATAAGGTCTACAACAACAAAGACGGAAGCTTTTATGCGACCAAGGCGCATACGGATGCCGTTAACGCTTGTACTAAATAATACTTATGAACCAGAGTACAACAGGACAAACGAGAAGATTTTATAAAAGCGCTATATTAACTTTATTCGCTGTTTTTGCCATTAGCGGTTTTTCTAGCGTCAATCAAGTTGAGGCGGCTACATATCTGAACGCGGGCATCACTACCAACTGCGTCCTAATGAATAACTGTACCTGGTGGTACGGGAACATAACTCCAACCGCTCCAACTGACCTTGGATTTACTTTGTCTGCCGACACTGATATACAGTTCCCGCAAGACTACTTTCATAATGGCCAAATTTGGTTATTTAACCCCCCGTTTAATTTTTCGTTAGATTGCAATAACGATGGCAACTACGGAGACGGCAGTGTCAGTCCCATTTATAATCCATTTGCCGACCAGAAAGTGACGAGCGGCTCCTGTAATATTCCCAAAGCCGGGCGATATACTGTTGGAGTTAAAATTGAGAGAAACGGCTTGGTAGCGACGAGTAGTATTACTTTTAGTATAGGAGACCGTGAGTTAAGTTTTTGGGTTGCCTTCCCAGCTGGAACCTCCGACTACAAGCCCCCGATCAACGACCAATCGACGGGATGGTTTAGCGCAGGGACAGTCGCGCCAGCTAACGTTGATTTGCTTATAGGCATGAAGGACGTTGGAAGTGGAAAACGTTACCAAAATGACTATTACGTCGGCTTTGACGATTCGCCATTCAGCTGGACAGTTGATTGTAACGGAGACGGCAAATACGACGATGGATCCGGTAACAGTAATAATGGAGCGAACGGCAACCGTGCCTTTCCTGGACTCCCGCCTATTTGGACCGGCGGCACTTACGCGGATAATGTCTGTCGTATGACTAAACCGGGCAAGCAAACCATCAGCCTAAAAATAACGATGCCATACGGGAAAGAATATGTCTTTCCTATTGAAGTCCTCTTAATAAATAACCAGCCCATGGTAGTAAGCGTTTATCCGGACGGCAAAGCTCCAGGGGAAGATGCTTATGTTTTTAATTTGAACCAGCAAGTCCCAATGACTGTAAAGGTTACCGGGCTTAATTCAAATAATTCTGGTTTGTATAACACGACTATCAACTGCGGCAATGGCCAGATCGTGAGTGGCCCGGGCGCTAACGGCAGAAACTATGTTGACGGCATGGTGACAGGAATAGGATTCGGCCCATGTATATACACTAAGGCGGGGACATACAATGTCGTTACTACTTTCCAGGAAAATAAACCCGCCTCCGAACCTTTTCCGGCTATGAGCGGTACGTCTAAAACGAAGATCGTGGTCACCGGAGAAGGAGATGTTACTTCCCCCTTTTACTTAGAATGGAACGTTTCGCGGGCCACTTCCTGCGTTATCACAGGGCCGGATAACTTTTTCGGTCTACCTGTGTCCGGCAAGAAGAGCAATATCAAGCGCCCCGTAGGGACTTATAACTATAAGCTTATTTGTAAAAGTTCCTCCGGAGGTCCGGGTACGGAACAGGACATTAAGGTTAATGTCATTTACGAAATGAATGATGCGAAGAAGCAATAACATCTCCATCCACAGAGGGTTTATAGATTCTAGCTTTTTCTGCTATACTGCTAAGAGTAAATTCATAAAAAGGTCGAATTCACCCTCCTAAGTTTTTAGAAATTTGGGAGGGTAAAAATAAAAATAATTTAAATTAAATGGTAATTCAAAGTTGGGCTGATGTGTTGGTGAGCTCATTTCAGGACGTTTGGACTCGTTTCGCGATGTTCATTCCTTCTTTTGTGTTAGCTGTCATCGTCTTCATTATCGGTTTGATCTTAGCTGCTGGCCTCGGCGCTTTAGTCGAGAGAGTAGTCAGCATGCTTAAAGTTGATAAAGCTTTAGCGAAAGCTGGCGTAGAGGAATACGTGGAAAGAGCCGGACTGAAACTCAACACCGGCGTGGTCTTGGGTCAGGTAGTTTACTGGTTCGTCATTATCGTTTTCCTTTTAGCCGTTTCCGATATGTTGGGCTTTATGGCTTTGTCTAGTTTCTTAGCAGCCGTACTCCTCTACATTCCTAATGTAGTGGTCGGGGTGCTTATCATGCTCGTCACCGTAGTTGTAGCGAACTTCTTAAAGAAGACCGTGAAAGCTTCAGTTATGAGCGCTAGATTGCACGCCGCCGGTTTCTTGGGAACTTTGACCTGGTGGGCGATAGTTATCTTCGGATTAGCTACTGCCTTAGGTCAGATAGGACTAGATGTCACCATCTTGAACACTGTTATCACGGGCATCATCGCTATGTTCGCCATAGCTGGAGGCATTGCCTTCGGTTTGGGTGGCAAAGATGCGGCTGCCAGGTTGATAGAGAGGTTTCAGGAGCAGGTTGGACACAGATAAGTAAATAAGTAAACGAGCAGAAAAAGCCCCCATAAGAGGGGCTTTTTCTTATAATTGGCATAGTAGCACATCCCCAAAATGAGGGGACAGCGGAGTGTTGACACGTCGGAGCGGCTACCATACAATATCCCGTACAGATGAATATGTTGCATAAACTCCTAAGCGGCTCGTAAAAGGCATCTTCAATGCGTTTTAACGAAGACCGCCAACCAGGCGGTTTTTCTGTCCCGAAAGTACCTTAAAAAGTTAATACAGGTAATAAGCATTTAAATGGTCGGTTTCTTATAAGATGAAGTAAAATTTCATACTGATATTAAGTAAGGGCGCATGGTGGATGCCTTGACGCAAAGTAGCGATGAAGGACGCAGCGTAGCGGCGATACGCCTCGGGAAGGTGCGTAGCAACCTATGATCCGGGGATTTCCTAATGGGGTAACCTTTTACGACAAACTCGTAAAGTCTTTTACAGTAACTCTGTAATATGACGCTGACCCACTGAAGTGAAACATCCCAGTAAGTGGAGGAAAAGAGAACGAATGTTATTCCCTTAGTAGCGGCGAGCGAAAAGGGAGAAGCCCAAACTTTTTTTGTAACTAGCAATAGTTGCGGAGAGAGGGTTATAAGATAGAACGTTTTGACTTCGTATAGCTATGAAGTTGAAGAAGAGTTACAAATTCATTTGTTAGCCGAATTGGCTGGAAAGCCAAGCCACAGAGGGTGATGGCCCCGTAGGCGAAAACGAATGAACTCTTTGTTTTAATCTTGAGTACTTCGAGGAACGAAAGCTTCGGAGGAAGTATCCCGAACTATCGGGAAAGGCTAAATATTCTTTGCGATCGATAGTGAACAAGTACCGTGAGGGAAAGGTGAAAAGCAGCCCGGTAAGGGCGGTGAAATAGACCTGAAACCATGTGCCTACAAGGACTCGAAGCCTCGACCTGTCGCAAGACGGGCGGGTGACGGGGTGCCTATTGAAGAATGAACCAACGAGTTTATATATGTCGCAAGTCTAAGTTCCTATAACGGAATGGAGGCAAAGCGAAAGCGAGTGTTAACAGCGCGTCTAGCGGCATGTGTAAGACCCGAAGCCAAGCGAGCTTGCCTTGAGCAGGATGAACTCTGGAGAAATCCAGAGGGAGGTCCGAACCGGTAGGTTGTGCAAAACCTTCGGATGACTTGAGGTAAGAAGTGAAAAGCTAATCGAGCTTGGTAATAGCTGGTTCTCTCCGAA
>CAYHTW010000005.1:0-20830 GCA_964360065.1 uncultured Candidatus Saccharibacteria bacterium | reverse complement strand
CCTAGCGCGGGGCTGGAGAAGGTCCCAAGCGTATGGCTGTTCGCCATTTAAAAGGGCACGTGAGCTGGGTTCAAACCGTCGTGAGACAGGTTGGTCTCTATCTGCTGCAGGCGTATAACACTTGAAGGAAGTCGTCCCTAGTAGGGCTTAATAAGCCCCATGCTACTTCTTGTAGTAATACAGGATGACAATTTGGCTAATAACGGTGGAGTCTTCACTAAGGTTATTGCTCCGAGATTGTAATGTATAATTCGGTCCGAATTATGTTATAATTGCTTGAGGACCAATAAACCAATTAAGATAATACCGTGGGAAGTCGATCTAAAAACGATTTAGCTTACATAGCTGGGTTTCTAGATGGAGATGGAAGCTTAATGCTTCAGCTTAAGAAGCGTAGCGATGGCAATTCGCACATTAGATTTGTGCCGACCATTTGTTTCTACCAGGATTCAAGACACGATGAACCGTTAAAATGGATCAAAGATGTATTGGGAATTGGTTATATATCAAAAAGAAACGATGGCATGACAGAACTACGCATCAATGGCTATGGCCAGGTTAGAAAGATAATTTCTGATTTGTCGCCATACATCAAATTCAAGGCAATCCAAGCTAAGCATCTCTTAGATGCATTAACTATCTTGCAAAGCAAGACGTTTAGTAAATTAGATAAAGTAGATCTGAATAAATTGGTTCAAATCATGTTTGGTATACAAAAAGAAAATTATGTAACCAAGAGAAAGAGAACCAAGACAGAACTGCGAAAAGTTTTAGGTTTGACCCCGTAACGACTTAGTCTCGATTTTTCGAGACAGACTTGTGCGATACCGGAAAGTCAGTGTCACTGACAGGGTCGCGCGGGTAATACGCCAACACCCGACTCCGATTACAATCGGATGGGTGAAGATATAGTCTGCGCTCCTAGAAATAGGGGGAAGTAATTACTGCATCGGCAGTATTTATAAAGCGACGAGAGGACCGGGATGAACGAACCTCTGGTCTACCGGCTTTGGTACCAACTGAAGCGCCGGGTAGCTATGTTCGGAAAGGATAAGCGCTGAAAGCATATAAGCGCGAAGCCCCTCCTAAGATTAGGTGTAGAGCCCTGGAAGACTACCAGGTTGATAGGCTTTAGGTGTAAGGCTAGTAATAGTTTTAGCCAAGAAGTACTAATAGCTCGATTTTATCAGTATGAAGCTTTGCTTCATCAAGAAACCGATCATTTAAATGCTCGTTACCTTTGTATTAATCCTATATTAAAAAGTTGGTTTTTGTTTGCCGGTGTTTTACTCACGTAGGGCCCACCCCACTCCATTCCGAACTGGGAAGTGAAAATACGTGCGACTCATGATACTAGTTTACTGGGAAAGTAGGTTACGCCGGCATACAAAAGCCCGTTTTTATACTAAAATTAACTCGTGCCGCGCTTCTTAAAACAATTCATTTATGGTTTCGTCTATCTTCTGGTTCTAGGCCTCGTTGGCCTTGGAGTTTATGATCGTTATTTTGTGGTTCCTCCAAGCTGTTCCGACAATGTTCAAAATCAGCAAGAGTCGGAAATAGACTGTGGCGGACCGCGCTGCAGCACATGTGAACTGAAGCACATGACTTTAGAGATAGGTGAGCCGGCTTTCTTTGATGCCGGGCAATTTAAAACAACGGCGGTGGTGAAAATAACCAACCCCAGCTTTAATTACGGTTCAAAAAGTTTTAATTATGAATTCCAAGTTATTAACAAACTTGGCGGAGCTATCGCAACCAGACCCAGTCTTTCAGGAGCCTCTTATATCTCGGCCAATGATACTAAGTATTTAATTGTTCCTGCTATTGATATAGACCCGAGGGATGTTGGGAGAGTTGTAGTTAATATTCCGAATGTTGCCTGGGATTTAAAAACTAATTTAACCTCGTATTCGTTTAGTTTCAAGAATTTAAAACTGACCTTGATGGGTAAATCTCCTCAAGTTTCAGGAATGTTAAAGAACGATTCTGCCGGTACCTATAAGGCCATTTCGGTTATTGGCGTACTCTTTGATAAGCGGGGTAATGCCGTTGCTGCCTCCACAACCCAGATGGACAATATCCAGTCTTTCAGCGAAACGCCCTTCACGATTTTTTACTCCGCTATAAACAACGCTTCAGTTATAGACACCGCCTCACTTTCCCAAAACTGGTTCTCCTATGAAGTTAGCCGATAGATTCGATTTTTGGATTTTGGGACCCGTCTTGTATCTGATGGCTTCCGGTCTATTGACGAGTTATTCCATAAGTCACACCCTCTTCTTTAGGCAGTTGTCTTGGGTGGCATTAGGGATCTTAATTATATCGGCCTGTAGTTTTATTAATTTAAGGGCACTACTCAGTTATCGGTGGGTTATTTTGGTTTTTTACGGCGTGATATGTCTTCTACTCCTGGTTACCTATTTTTTTGCTCCTAGTATCGCCGGCACGAGAAGTTGGATCGTTATCGGCACAGCTCAGATCCAGGCTTCCGAGTTTATGAAAGCCGCTCTAGTACTCCTCCTCTCTCGTTTTTTTGCTTCCCGACACGTTGCTATCGCAAGCTATCGGATTATATTTATTTCGTTTTTATACACTATCATCCCTTTGGGGTTAATACTCATTCAGCCCGATTTGGGGACTGCCTTAATTATTTTTGGTCTTTGGTTCGGTTATTTATTGGTTTCCGAACTGCCCATAAAACAGACACTTAGCTTCATAGGTTTAGCCTTAGTTATTCTCGCTTTAGGGTGGAACTTTGCTTTGGCTGGATATCAAAAAGATAGAATTATGGCGCTGTTTAATGAGTCACGTGATCCCTTGGGAGTTAACTACAGTGTTATCCAATCTAAGATAGCCATAGGTTCGGCTGGATTCTTTGGCAAGGGGTTCGAACAGGGTACACAGGTCCAGCTTGGTTTTTTACCGGCGGCTGCAACTGACTTTGTCTTTCCAGGCCTGGTTGAGGAGTGGGGAATGCTCGGGGGGCTAAGTATCTTACTAGCCTTCTTTATCCTTATCTACCGTTTAGCTCTCGTTGGGGATAGGCAAAACAACAACTTCTATAAATTCCTGTGTTTGGGTACTATCATCGTCATTTTACTCCATATGACCGTTAATTTAGGTTCGGCTCTTGGTCTTCTACCTGTAGTGGGGGTGAGCTTGCCATTTGTGAGTTATGGCGGGTCCAACCTATTGACACTATCTTTACTTATAGGTATTATTATCAATATCGCCGGCAGAAAAGCTGGTTTTTAACGTGACTCTTAAAAAAAGTTGATTGCCATTATAAAAATAATTCATCTCGAAAAATAGGTAATTTCATTTTTTGTCAGCCCTTATTATTTTTAGAAAGGTAGGTTTATTTATTTTATGCCCAAATTACAAGTAAAACTTTTTTCTTCTCATCCTGGCGCGCCCATACCACAGCCCAAACTGTACGCTATTCAAGCCGACTCTTATAAGTGGTTTATAGAAAGGGGTGTTACTGAACTTTTCAAAGAGATATCTCCTATCAGAAGTCATATCGGAGACATTGAACTTTATTTTCAAGATTATTATTTCGGCGAGCCCAAGTACAACGTTAAGGAGGTTTACGAGAAAGGCATCACTTACGAAGCTCCTTTGAGAGCTAATCTGAAGTTGGTCAATAAAAAGACCAGCCGATCTAAAGAGCAGGAAGTTTATTTGGGAGATTTTCCGATTATGACCGAAAGAGGAACCTTCGTTGTTAATGGAGTTGAGAGGACCGTTATTTCTCAGATTACTCGTTCGCCCGGAATCTATTTCTCTTCCAGCACATACCGAGGCAAGCAGCTTTTCGGCGGCAAGATTATACCTAATCGTGGCATCTGGTTAGAATTTGAGACTGATTCCGACGGCTTTATAGCTGTCAAAATAGATCGCCACAGGAAAGTGGCCATTACCTCACTGTTGCGAGTATTTGGCATGTCCGATGAGGAGATGATTAAGACCTTTGGCGAGGCTATTAAAATTACCCTTAAAGATGATGACGCCAAAACAGTACCAGAGTCTTATCTAGAGATATATAAGAGAGTCAGGCCAGGGGACTTAGCCACTGCCGATGACGCTAAGCGTCTTATTGACGCGATGTTTTGGGATGTTTCCCGCTACGACCTTTCTGGCGTAGGCCGCTTTAAACTTAACCAGAGATTGGGGATGACCGGTTCCGAGAGTAAAGTCTTGGAGGCCCGTGACCTTGCCGAAGTTACCAAAGAAATTATAAGACTTAACAGTGACCCGAGAGCTAAAGCTGATGATATTGACCATCTTTCTAACAGAAGAGTAAAGGCTGTCGGAGAACTTTTACAGAGCCGCTTGAGAGTAGGTTTCGCGAGACTTCGCAGGAACGTCCAGGACAAAATGTCCACTGTTGAGGATGAACTTTTAAATCCAGTCACTTTAGTTAATCCCAGACTTTTGACTTCTGTTGTCCAGGAATTCTTCTCTTCTTCTTCGGTTTCTCAATTTATGGACCAAATTAACCCCTTATCGGAAGTAGAGCACAAGAGGAGATTAACCGCCTTGGGCCCCGGAGGGCTCACTAAGGAAAGAGCGAGCATTGAAGTCCGTGACGTGCACGAATCTTACTACGGTAAAATTTGTCCGATTCAATCTCCGGAAGGATCAAACATTGGTTTGGTTAGTTCTTTCACTAACTACGCCAAATTAAATGCCCACGGTTTTATCGTTACTCCATACGTTGAAGTTAAAAAAGGCAAATTAACCGGCAAGATTTTTTGGCTGGATGCTGCCGAAGAAGAGAAGCATAAGATTGCGGCATCGAACACCGAATTTGATAAATCAGGTAACATTACTGAGCTTCAAGTAGACGCGAGAATTAAGGGTAAGCCTGGAATCTGTCAGTCTATCGAAGTGAGCTTCGTAGACATTTCCCCTAATCAGCTTTTCAGCGTGGCTACTTCACTGGTGCCATTCTTGGAGCACAATGACGCCAACCGAGCACTCATGGCCTCCAACATGCAACGTCAGGCCGTTCCCTCCATTAAACCAGAAGCTCCTTATGTAGGCACCGGTGTTGAAGATGTGGTAGCGAAAGACTCCGGTTACATGATTTTTTCCGATATTGAGGGAGTGGTGAGCGAACTTGACTGTAACCACATTACTATTAAACCAACCTCGGGCAAGCCCGTTACTTACGAGCTGATCAAGTTTAAAATGGTGAACGGCTCTACGGCGGTTACCCAGAAACCTCTCGTTAAAAAAGGCGATAAAGTGAGTCAAGGCGACGCCCTAGCCGATGGCCACGCTATGGACCATGGGACATTGTCATTAGGACAGAACTTGACCGTGGCTTTCGTTTCTTTCGGCGGTTTGAACTTTGAAGACGCTATTATTCTGTCCGAGAGGGTTGTAGAGGACGATAGATTTACATCTATTCACATCGAAGATTTTTACATTGATGTCCGTGACACCAAACTTGGTCCCGAAATCACCACTCCGGACATTCCAAACGTAGCCGAGGATAAACTCAAGAACTTGGACGAGAGTGGTATTATCCGCATTGGAGCCGAAGTTAGGGACGGAGATATTTTAGTTGGAAAAATTTCCCCTAAAGGAGAGAGCGAACTCACGCCCGAAGAAAGGTTGGTCCGTGCTATCTTCGGAGAAAAAGCGAGAGACGTTAAAGATACTTCTTTGGAAATGCCTAACGGCAAGCAAGGCAGGGTTGTCGGTATTAAGATTTTTTCCAGAGAGAAAGGAGACAAACTTGATCCTGGAGTAGTGGAAAGAATTCAGGTCCAAGTTGCCGAACTCCGCAACATCAGACCAGGCGACAAGTTGGCTGGCAGGCACGGTAATAAGGGTGTGGTTTCCAGGGTTTTGCCCGTGGAAGATATGCCTTATTTAGAAGACGGTACTCCAGTAGATATAATTTTAAACCCACTTGGTATCGCTTCCCGTATGAACTTGGGTCAGCTCTTTGAAACTCACTTAGGTTGGGCTGCTAAGAGGAATGGTTACAGGGCAGTGACTCCAGTTTTCAGTGGCGCTACCGAAAGTGAAATTAGAGTTGAACTTAAGAAAGCTGGCTTGCCCGAAGACGGCAAAGTAACTCTCTTTGACGGCAGAACCGGCAGAGCTTTTGATAATAAAGTCACAGTGGGGGTCATGTACGTTATGAAGCTGGACCACTTAGTAAAAGACAAGATTAACGTTCGTTCAGTCGGCCCTTACTCGCTTATTACCCAGCAGCCATTGGGAGGTAAGGCCCAGCTTGGCGGACAGCGTTTTGGAGAAATGGAGGTGTGGGCCCTGGAGGGATATGGCGCTTCGCATGTCCTGCAGGAAATGCTCACAATTAAGTCAGATGATATTATGGGTCGCTCTTCCGCTTTTGAGTCAATCATCAGGGGAGAGAAAATTAAGAAACCGAATATCCCAGCTGCTTTTAATGTGATGTTGAACGAATTAAAAGCTTTAGGGCTTTCAGTCGAGCTGGTTTACGAAGAAGAAAAGAAATAATATGGAAAGAGATTCAAGTTTTAAAGCGTTAAAAATCAGTATTGCTTCTCCAGAACAGATTGGTCCCCGCGAAAATGGAGGTTGGTCTTATGGCGAAGTCATCAAGCCAGAAACCATCAACTACAGAACCCAACGTCCCGAAAAAGACGGACTTTTCTCCGAGCGTATTTTTGGTCCCACCAAAGATTGGGAATGTTATTGCGGCAAGTACAGGAAAATCCGCTATAAGGGAGTTGTCTGTGATAAATGCGGAGTTGAAGTTACCAGGTCTTCCGTTAGGCGCGAAAGAATGGGCCACATTAAACTTGCCGCCCCAGTGGTTCATACTTGGTTTCTAAGAAGCTTGCCTGGTAGAATCGGTATGGCCATAAACGAATCTCTTTCTAAATTAGAGAGAGTTACTTATTACGCTGCGTACATTGTTACCTCTATTGACGAAGAGAAAAGAAAGACTGCTTTAGCCGAAATAGATAAAGAATTTAAATCCCGCAGCCGCGTGGAAGATGAGAACTGGGAAGGACTAAAAGAAGGCGCCTTAACCGCCAAGGATTCTTTGAAGTCCTTAAGGCCGGGTAAGGTTTTGGAAGAGAGAGAATTTTTAAACTTGGGCAAGAGGTTCGGCAATGTTTTTACTGTCGGCCAGGGAGGAGAGGGTATTAGGACAGTTTTGGAAGGACTCGATCTCTCTGCCGAGATAAAAATAATGCAGAAGACCTTGGTGGACACCAAAGAAGATATTGAATCCAAGAAAATGTTCAGGCGCTTAAAGTTCTTCAAGTCTATGTTGCTTAATAACATGAGACCCGAATGGATGGTGATGACGGTTCTGCCCGTTATGCCGCCTGATTTGCGTCCTATGGTACCCTTAGATGGAGGCAGGTATGCCAGTTCCGACTTAAACGATCTCTACAGGCGCGTTATCAATCGCAATAATCGTTTGAAGAAATTACTTGAGCTCAGCGCGCCGGATGTAATTATTGTTAACGAAAAAAGGATGCTTCAAGAGGCCATAGATTCCCTAATTGACCCCGGCACCCGCGGTGGAGCTTCTAAGGTAGGCACCAAAAGAGCGTTACGGTCACTGTCAGAAATGCTTAAAGGAAAGCAGGGCAGATTTAGGCAGAACCTACTCGGTAAGCGTGTTGACTACTCCGGACGATCCGTTATCGTGGTTGGCCCAGAATTAAAATTAGACGAGTGTGGTCTGCCAAAGATAATGGCCTTGGAACTCTTCAAGCCTTTTGTGATTAGTGAAATTATGAAGAGAGGTTTAGCCTACAATATTAGGAACTCCAACCGTCTTATTGAACAGGCTCCTCCGGAAGTTTGGGAAATTTTGGAAGAAGTCATTAAAGACAAAAAAATTATCTTGAACAGACAGCCTACCCTGCACCGGCTTGGCATGCAAGCTTTTAAGCCTATCTTGATTGAAGACCTCGCCATCCGCATCCCGCCCCTTGTTTGTACTGCTTTTAACGCCGACTTTGACGGAGACCAAATGGCCGTTCATTTGCCGCTGTCGGAAGAAGCTCAAGCAGAGGCATCGGACTTAATGCTTTCAGGCCGCAACTTATTAAAACCCGCCTCGGGTGAAGCCGTTGTTTATCCTACTCAGGATGTGGTTTTGGGCTGCTACTATCTTACTAAGATGAATCCGGATGGCATTGGCGCCGGTAAAGTTCTATCCAGCGGCACCGAAGCTAAGATCGCTTACGACAATGGCTATATAGATATTAATTCTCCTATTAAGGTTTATGGCGAGATGGTTAATGGAGAAGAGACTACTGTCGGCAGAATCATTTTTAATGAAATCCTTCCTAGGGACTTAGACTATGTTAACGACACTCTAAAAAAGGGATCTCTAATTGAACTTATCGGCAACTTGATTGGTAAATACGGCCAGGATATAACCAAATTAGTCTTGGACGAAATTAAAACTATCGGTTTTCACTACGCTTCTCTTTCTGGTATCAGCTGGGCCATAGCCGACTTAACTTATCCGCAAGATAAAGCAAAAATTATTGGAGAAACCGAAGTTAAAATAACTTTAGTTGACGAACAGTTTGATAGCGGCTTTTTAACTGAAAGTGAAAAGGATTCGAGGGTCATCAGTATTTGGCAAGAAGCTAAGGGAAGAATCGCTAAGACAGTTCCTGATGCTATCCGTGAAGATAACCCGGTTTATACGACTATTGATTCTGGGGCCAGAGGCGATTGGGGTTCGGTGATGCAGATGATGGGTATGAAGGGTCTTGTTGTGAATCCGAAAGGAGACATGATTAGTCTGCCAATTAAAACTTCTCTAAAGGAAGGACACACTGCTTTTGAATACTTTATTTCTACTCACGGGTCCAGAAAGGGCATGACCGATACCGCCCTTAAGACTGCCGAGGCGGGGTACTTGACTCGTCGTCTTATTGCTGCCGCGCAAGATATGGTGATTAAAGAGGATGACTGTAAAGCCAAAGTCGGTATTATTATCTACAGAAAAGACGGCGCTGAATTTGAACACAAGCTTTCTGACAGATTATTCTCCAGGGTTGCTTTGGCAGACATTAAAGTTGGCAGAAAGGCGACAGTGAAAGCAGGAGAAGTGATTAGCAAGGAGGCTGCCCAAGAGATAGAAAGCTCGGACCTCCAAGAAGTGGTAGTTCGTTCTCCTATTACTTGTAAAACCTTACACGGCGTTTGTTCTAAGTGTTACGGTTCGGACTTGGGTAGGAACGAGCTAGTTAAAATTGGCGAGGCAGTAGGAATCGTCGCTGCCCAGTCTATTGGTGAACCGGGTACCCAGTTCACTTTGAGGACCAGGCACGCCGGAGGTGTTGTCGGTAAAGACATCACTACTGGTTTGCCGAGAGTGGAGGAACTTTTTGAAGTTCGCACCCCTAAAGGCAAGGCTGTGCTTTCCGAGATTGTTGGAGTGGTGGAGAAAATCTCCGAAAAAGGCTTGCTAAAAGTTATTTCAATTAAAGTTGAGTCAGCTAAAAAGAAGAAGTCGGTAGACTATTCAGTAGTCCGTTCCGCTGAAATATTTGTCGCTGTCGGTAGTAAGGTTCAGCCCGGAGACAGGTTATCCGAAGGTAGCGTTGATCTCCGAGAACTTTTTGAATTCAAGGGCAAAGAAGAGACTTATAGATATTTGATAGATGAGCTCCAAAAGATTTATCTCTCCGAAGGTGCTCCTATTAACAACAAACACATTGAACTGATTATCCGCCAGATGTTTAGTAAAATTAAGGTCCTGAATGCTGGCGGTAGCGACCTTATTCCCGGCGAAATTATTGATAAATCCAGATTTTACGAAACGAACCGCACCTTAAAGGAAAAAGAAAAAGATCCGATTAAGGGAGAGGAGCTATTGCTTGGTATTACCAAAACTGCTTTGTCTTCGGAGGGGTGGCTCTTCCCCGCTTCTTTCCAGGAAACTGCCAGAGTCTTGGTTAAAGCCGCGAGCGAAGGCAAAGTTGATTACCTCCGCGGACTTAAAGAAAACGTTATTATTGGCCGTTTGTTACCAATAGGAGAAAACATGAGAAGTAAAGGCAAAGAAATCACAGAAGTATCCTAGGTGTAAATTGACTTAGCCAGTCTATTCTGTTAATCTCTCTTTTAGAAAAATGGATGAAAATCAGAGAAAATCTTACGAAATATCCTATCTTTTAAACTCTACCGAGGGCTCGGGCTTAATGTCCAATCTCCTTAAAGACATGGGTTTGGAGATTATTAGTGAGGGGGGAGTAACCGAAATGAGACTGGCTTATCCGATTAAAAAAGAAACTAGAGCCAACTTTGGTTATCTGCATTTTGGAGCCGAGCCTAGAGCCGCGAATTCACTTCGCGATTCACTACAATTGAACACTAATGTTTTAAGATTTTTGATAGTAACTCCTCCTTTTATTAAGATTCAGTCTCGTCGGGAAGAGGGGAATTACAGAGTCAGGCCAGTCGTGGAGACCCATCCAGAGATCTCCAATGACGCCTTGGAAGAAAAGCTAGAAGAGATTAAGATATAAGGAATGAACCTAAACAAAGTTTTCATCATAGGCAGATTGACGGCTGATCCTCAAGTGAGGACAACTCCTTCTGGCCTGGAAGTAGCCACTTTCGGAGTAGCCACCAACCGCAACTGGACAGATAAGAGTGGAGAGAAAAAGGAAGCGACTGAATTCCACAATCTTGTTGTCTGGGGAAAGCAAGCAGGTATAGTTCGCCAATTTCTTACCAAGGGCAGCACTATCTTTGTGGAGGGCAGGATGCAGACCAGGAGTTGGGAAGGCAAAGATGGCCTTTCCAGGCGTACCACTGAAATTATCGCCGAGAGAATCCAATTAGGCCCGAAGCCCTCGGGAGTAGGTAGTGCTCAGCCGAAAAGTTTTACCTCCGATGCACCACTAAAGGAAGATATGCCAGTCATAGACATAGAAGGCGACGATATTAAACCGGAGGATTTACCATTTTAATGAGTCTCAAATTAACCGAGCACTCAACATGAATAAAAAGATGTCAAATAAAAACGTACAAATAAAACTAATTGAGTGCTCGGTGCTTAATTCTGTGGATAAATTTTCGTCGTCCACAGACTCAAAAATTTATACATAATTAGCATGAAGAAAGAACAGTGCTTTTTCTGCTCGCAGAACGTAGTAGATATAGATTATAAAGAAACAGAACTTTTAAAGAGGTTTGTCTCTGGTCAGGCTAAAATCGTTGACCCACGCCATACAAGCACCTGCAGTAAACATCAAAGGAGGCTATCCCGCGCCATTAAACGCGCCAGATTTATGGCCCTCCTGCCTTACATTAGGAGATAATAATGTCACTGGATTTAACGTTGTTTAACCTGCTTTACGATTTTGCCTCAACTCATAAAGTAGTTAGTCTCTTTATCGGTTTCTTGGCTAACTATGCCACTTACTTTCTAGTAGCGGCTTTTATTTGGTTTGTCTTTAAACGGGTCAACTGGAAAGAGAAAATCTATGTAGCCTCACTCGCCATTATCTCTATTGTAGTAAGTAGGGGAATATTCACGGAACTTTTTCGTTTCTTTTCCCATCGGGTCCGTCCTTACCTAGTTCTAGACCTGCCCACTCTCGGACTCGCTACCGGCTCCTTCCCTTCTGGTCATATGGCCTTTTTGATACCCATCGCTTTAACTGTCTGGAGTGAAGATAAAAAACTAGGCAATTGGTTTTTAGTAGGAACAATTCTCGTAGGTATATCTCGCGTCGCTTACGGTTATCACTGGCCCAGCGACATTCTGGGAGGAATTGTGGTTGGGGCAGTCTTCTTTTATATAACCAAGAAGTTCCTGCCTAGGTAGAAACATTAGTTGCTAACGATTATAATTTAGTGGCATTATTAGCCAGTTAATTTTTAATAAGCCCGGGTGGCGGAATGGTATACGCGCACGACTCAAAATCGTGTGGGGCAACCCATGAGAGTTCAAATCTCTCCCCGGGCACACTGCTAGATCGGAACTATATATAATAAAATGGCTAAAAGCTGATTTTTCTTTTAGAATGAGTGTAAATGGCGAGAGTAATCTCAATCTGTAATGCTAAAGGCGGTGTTGGTAAAACAACGACTGCAGTTAATTTAGGGGCCTATCTCGCTCTTCTCGGTAGGCGAGTGCTGCTTGTTGATTTTGACCCGCAAGCCAATGCTTCCTCTGCTCTTGCTGGTTCCGGAACGAAACATTTCCCTAAAAATATTTATCACGGCATAAGCGGTTTGGAAAATCCAGAAGCTATCTTACGACGAAGCCAGATTTTTAATTACGATTTTATTCCGGCCTCCCAAGATCTCTCGGGCTCCTTAATAGAGTTGGTAGATATACCAGAGAGGGAATACAGGCTCCGTCTCCTTTTGAATCAAATTAGGCATAAATACGACTATATCCTGATAGACTTACCACCGTCTTTCAGTCTTTTGACGGTCAATGGTCTTATAGCCTCTGACGAGGTTCTTATTCCAGTTCAGGCCGAGTATTACAGCTTGGAGGGCATAAGCCAGTTGCTTCAAATGATAGAATTAATAAGAGCCAACCTGAAACATAACCTTCAGGTGGCGGGAGCACTCTTAACGCTGTATGATAGACGGCAAGAGCTTTCCCGAGAAGTTGGGAAGAATCTGCGCCGGCATTTCCCTTACCATGTTTTTGAAGTGGAAATTCCACGCTCCGTAGCCTTAGCGGAGGCTCCCAGCTTCGGTTTACCAGTTGTCGTTTACGATTCCGATTCGCCTGGAGCCTTGGCTTACAAGAGGCTAGCGGAAGAAATAGTCAGATTAGAAAGTAATTATCAAAGTCCCAATAAAGAATTCGGCAATCATGTTAGGTAAAGGTTTAGAATCATTAATACCCAAAAAAGATGACTCTGGAGATAAGCAGACTCCGGAAGATTTTAACGCAAGAATCAGTGCGGGCCTCTCTAGCGCTTTTTCTTTGACACCACAAAAGAGCGAATCTCCTAAAGTTGAACCAAGAGTTGAGCCGACAATTCCTCTAGTTGTAGCTCCAGAGCACATTCAGCCGCTGGCGGTTACTCCAGACGTACCCACAACGCCACGACTAATCGAAGAGAAGAGGTATGAAAAGCTTCTACCAACAGATGCTATTTTCCAAATAGAGGTTGAGCGCATTACTTCTAACCCGCATCAGCCGAGGCGTGAGTTTAACGAAGAAGCTTTAAAGGAGCTGGCTAACTCTATTAGGGAATTCGGAGTTCTACAGCCTTTAGTTATCAGTAAAATAGAACGAGAGACAGAAAACGGCACTTCAGTTGAGTACGAACTTATTGCTGGAGAAAGAAGACTCATAGCCTCGAAGCTTGCTGGACTTCGCACTGTACCAGCTATTGTTAGAAACATCTCTAGTGATAGAGAAAAGCTGGAGCTGGCTGTCATAGAAAATATCCAAAGAGCTGACCTTAACCCCATTGAAATCGCCAGAGCTTTCGCCAAACTCCAAGATGAATTCAAGCTGACCCAAAGAGAAATTGCGACCCGTTTAGGTAAGAGTAGAGAAGTGGTGGCTAATAGCGTGAGACTTCTTAACCTGCCTTCTGAAATACAAGAATCTATATCCGAAGGTAGGGTGAGTGAGAGCCAAGCGAGATTATTACTATCTATTGACGATATTTCTAGCCAACGCAAACTTTTTGAAGAAATTTTAAAGAGCAACTTAAGCGTTAGGGAAGTTAGGTCTCGTGTTCAGGAAATCAATTCTCCTACCTCAACAGCGCCTCAGTTTGCTACCGCCAACCCTGAGACGGATTATCTGAAAGAGCGCCTAGAAGACTTCTTGGGGACTAAAATAGACCTAAGTCGTGCTGGTGAAGGAGGTAAAATCACTATCAGTTTTTACTCTGAAGAAGAACTCAAAGCCATCACCGAGAAATTACTGAAGAATCCTACACAAAACGATACTCAATCTCTTTAACTCCTTTCACTCCTTTGAGTTTAAGGATTATTTTCATTATTTTCTCTTTATCGTCGGTGTCACACTTAATTCTCATAACATGAAATCTGCCTCGTTTTTCTGCAGAGGAACTCATGCTATTAACATTTACGTGAGATCTGGAAATAACGTCTGCCACGTCCTTTAAAATGCCTATTCTATCTTCAACGGTTATTTTGAATTCAGTTATCCTTTTCTTTTCTTTAAACATTCCTTTACCTTTAAGAGCTGATTTAATCTTACTTTTAGCGCTCCCGGTAACCGCTATTTCTAGCCAAGCTCCGGAAGGTTTCTTACCCTTTTGGACTATAACCTCCACTACATCCTGAGAACGAAGTTTATAGTCCAGAGGAACAATTTTCCCATTAACCTTGGCTCCAACGCATTGGTTACCAACATCGGTATGGATAGAATAAGCAAAGTCTATCGGGGTTGAGCCTTGGGGCAAATCTATTACTTCTCCTTTAGGGGTAATAACGAAGATCCTGTCTTTGAAGAAATCTATTTTTAATGAATCTATAAATTCTTTAGGATCGGCGAAATCTTTTTGCCAGGCTCGGAGTTGTTCCACCCAAGTTCTTTCGTCACCTACCGCCATGGAAGCCTGTCTTCTTTTATAGCCGCTAGAACCTTTCATTTGTTCGTAAGCCCAATGTGCAGCGATGCCGTTCTCCGCCTCTTCGTGCATCTCGTGAGTTCTTATTTGAAATTCTACTATCCTGTTATCTTGGCAGAAAACCGTAGTATGGAGACTTCTGTAACCATTTGGTTTTGGCATGGCGATATAATCTTTAATACGTCCCGGTACCGGTGGCCAGAGTTTATGAATGACGCCCAGGGCCGCGTAACAATCTTCAATTGTTTTTACTACTAACCTCAAGGCAACTAAGTCATGGATTTTATCTAGATCCATATCGTAACGGAGGAGTTTCTTATAAAGACTGGAATACCTCTTGGCCCTGAAATCCAACGAGACTGATACAACACCGGCATCCTTCAGGGCATGTTCTATAATTGGCTCCAGTTTCCTTAAGTATTTTTCTCTCTGGTCATAACGGTCCGCCACGTTTTCTATGAGCCATCTATATTCTTTGTGGTAAAGATATGGGAAAGCCATGTCTTCCAATTCACCGGAGAGTCTTTGCATGCCTAGTCTGTAAGCGATAGGGGAATAGATTTCCATTGTTTCCTGAGAGATTCTTTTTTGTTTTAACGGGGGTAATGCCTTTAAGGTCTGCATATTGTGGCGACGGTCTGCGAGCTTGATAAGCACCACTCGTAAGTCCTCAGCCATGGCGAGAATCATTTTCCTCATAGTCTCGGCCTGGCCTTCTTCTCCTCGGTATTTTATTTTACCGAGCTTGGTGACGCCGTTAACGAGGAATGCCGTTTCTTCGCCGAATTCTTTTTTTATCTCGTCCAGCGAGACATTAGTGTCTTCCACCGTGTCGTGTAGTAACCCCGCGGCAATAGTAGTTTCATCCATTTCCCAATCCAGTAGGTTCTGCGCCGTCGCAGTCACATGAGTGAAGTAAGGCTCGCCGCTCGCACGGCGCTGGGCTCCGTGAGCGCGTTTGGAGAAATCATAAGCTTTAGAAATGAACGGTGATTCTTTCCTTAAGTTTTCTAGTTTATTGATCCCCATAAGTATTAGGAATTTTTACCTAATCTACCCACTTTTGTCCAGTTTAGCCTATTAAATAAAAGCCAAATGTTACATATGGCATTAACACAGCGGCGTTAAGTATTATTTTTTCTTTAGTTGCTTTTTAAAGCCTCGGCGCTTTTTCTCTTCCTTTAGGATTTCTAAAGCCCTAGGTAAATCAATCGTATAAACATCATCCTTTTTGAGGGAGCGGAAGTCTCCGTCGTGAACTATATAGGGCCCGAAGCGGCCAATGTTAGCCGTAATCATTTTGCCGCTATCTGGATACAGACCTACTTCACGTGGAAGACTTAAATAAACCAAAGCTTGTTCCAAAGTCACTGTACTTGGATCAATTTCTTTAGGAACGCTAGCTCTTCTTGGTTTGGGAGTTTCTTTGGTTTTTTGTCCGATTTGCACGTAAGGCCCGAAGCGTCCGTTTAAGACAAAGACTGGCAAGCCTGATTTAGGGTCTTCACCAATTGGTTTTTCGGGTTCTATAACCTTGCCTTCGTGAGTCCGAGCGCCAGTGCATTCGGGGAAGCGATTGCAGCTCATAAAAATACCGTTTTTGCCCAGCTTCATAATCATTGGCGAGCCGCACTTGGGGCAGACAAATTCTTTTGGGGCATCTCCCAGGTTGGTAAGTTTCTCTATTTTTTCTTTAGACTTAACTTCTTTAGAAAAAGGTCCGTAAAAATCCTTAAGAGTTTTCCCGTATTCACGTTTGCCGTCGGCTATTTCATCAAGCTCATCTTCCATTTCAGCGGTGAAAGTGTCGCTCACATAAGCGCCGAAGTTTTGCTCCAGGAAAGTGCTGACAACGTCTCCAGTGTCAGTAGGAAATAATGTTTTACCGTTTTTGGTTACGTAGCCTCTATCAGAAAGAGTTTTCATAGTGGAAGCATAAGTTGAAGGGCGCCCTATGCCACGTTTCTCCAATTCTCTAATAAGTCCGGCCTCCGTATATCTGCCGGGCGGTTGGGTTTGTTTAGCCTCCGAGCTTATTTCTATAAGTCGTAATTCTTCGGCAACCGAAACTTTGGGAACTTCAATATCTTCACCCCTTGCTGCCACGTCCACTCGCAGCCAGCCGTCAAATAAAAGTCTTGATCCTGTCACGGCGAAATCCGGTATCATATCTTCTTTAATATTGGCGGTTATGCGTGTCTTAAGAAGAGTCGCTTCTTTCATTTGGCTGGAGATCGCTCTCTGCCAAATAAGCCGGTAAAGAGCGTTTTGCTCTGCGGTTCCACCGGCGCTTTCTACTAGTGTAGTCGGCCGTATTGCTTCGTGGGCTTCTTGGGCAGTGCGGCTCTTGGTTTTATAGGCTCTCGCCTCAACATAGCCGGTGCCAAATTTTTTCTCTATATAGGAAAGAATTTGTTTTTGTGATTGAACGCTGATGCTTATTGAGTCCGTTCTCATATAGGTGATGTGTCCCGCTTCATATAACCTTTGAGCTAGCATCATAGTTCTGGAGGGGGAGAAGCCAAGTCTGGTGGAGGCTGTCTGTTGTAAGGTTGAGGTGGTGAAAGGCGCCCTGGGATTCCGTTTCGTCTCACTTTCTTTAACATCTACAATCGCCAAGGTCCCTTTCTTACCGGCTGCCACTATTCGAAGAGCTTCTTTCTCTTCTTTGGGTTCTTCGGAACAAATTAAAGTGAGAGCTTCTTTCTTTTTGGTTTCAAGGTTCGCGGTTAGAACCCAGAAGTCTTCAGGCTTAAAGGCTCTTACTTCCCGTTCACGTTCCATCAATATTCGCAGTGCAGGAGATTGCACCCGACCGGCGGAGAGCCCGTAGCGTACTTTTTTCCAGATTAGTCCTGAAAGGTCAAAGCCAACTAGTCTGTCCAAAACACGGCGGGCTTCCTGGGCTCGGCGTAGATTTTGGTCTATATCGCGGGGATTGGCGACAGCCTCCTCTATGGCTTCCTTGGTAATCTCATGGAACACAATGCGTTTAACATTTTTGATTTTTGTCCGCCGGCTGGCGGATTGATTTTTGATATCGTTCAAGCCCAATGCTTGAACGAGATGCCAGGCTATAGCTTCTCCTTCGCGATCAGGATCAGTGGCCAGCAGTACCTCATCGGCTTTAAGAGAAAGTTCGCGGAGCTTCTCTACCAAGTCTTCCTTGCCCTTTGATATCTCGTAGTGAGGCTCAAAGCCGCCTTTAATATCTATAGCCTTACTGTTGTTTTTAGGCAGGTCTCTGACGTGTCCATAGGAAGACTCTACTTTAAAAGTCTTGCCCAAAAACTTGCCTATGGTTTTAGCTTTAGTCGGGGATTCTACAATGACTAATTTCATGTCTATTAGATAGTGTACCTTCCTCCTGCTTCTTCTAGAAATCCTTTGATAAGCAGAGAGGCAAGATTTTGGTTTACCTTCTGGGCATCAAGTTTAGTTAGTTGGATTATTTTGTCAACTTCTAGGTGTGAGCCAGCATCAGTAATTACTTTTAATATTAAATTCTCAACTTCATTTATATTTTCCTTTTTTAGAACGCTACCTAGGTCTTCTAAACCCAGGTCTTCAATAATATCTTTGACCGAAGCAACAAGTCTCGCCCCCTCTCGGACAAGTATGTGCGAACCCATATAGTTGTAATTATTAAACTCTCCGGGCGTTACGAAGACTTCTCTGCCTTGTCTCGCGGCGAAACCTGCTGTAGCGAGAGCCCCGGATCTCTCGGGGGCTTCCACTACTATAACAGCGAGAGATAAGCCGCTAATAATTCTGTTTCTTTGAATGAAATTTTGTTTAAATGACGGTGTGCCCGCCTCGTATTCCGAAACAATAGCCCCTCCTTTATTAAGTATCTCTTCAGCTAAGTTTTGGTTTTGCGCAGGATATATTTTATCCAGGCCGTTTCCCAGAACCGCCACGGTTTTTCCTCCCACAGAAAGAGCTCCCTCGTGAGCCGCTGTATCTATGCCCATAGCGAGCCCACTTACTATGATAATGCCCTTATTGCTAAGTTCTCCGGCAATTTCTCTCGCCATTCTTAAGCCTTGGGCAGTGGCTTTTCTTGTTCCAACTATGGCTATAGCGGGTTCGTCATTGGTAAACAACTCACCCCTGATAAAAATTTTAGAAGGAGCGTCTGGAATTTGACGCAATCTGGGGGTCAAGTGTGATATGTCTAGAGACTTTATATCCATGCTTCTTTATACTATCATAATAAAAATGTACAACACCTTCGGATCAAGGTTAATTTACAGCTTGTCCATCACAGGAGGAATAGTTGTTTTTACTGTGGCAGTAGTTTTATATCTCGGCATTGATATCCAGAAAAAGGTAAGTGCCATATCTGAAGTGCATGGAGAGATTCTGTTTAATATCTCCCAAGTTAGTGATCTTAGTAAATTAAAGGGTCAGGAGATGGAAGCTCAAGTAGCCCTCTTAAAACTTAACAGTGCCTTACCACAGCGTGATTCTCTTTTTGGAGTGAGTAAAGACTTGGGTACTTTTGCCGATGCAAGAAATTTGGCCTTTGGCTCTAAGTTCGGAGAAGAAATTGCACCTAAAGATGGCAACCCTGGATTCATCAGAGTGGAAATGAATGTTGCGGGAAGTTATGACGATATTATAGCTTTCTTAAAAGACATTGAAACTAGTAGCTATTTCATTAATCCTTTCAGCTTAGATTTAACCCGGCAGAGTACAGGTTATATTGGTGTTGTTAACAGTAAAGTATTCTTCAGCAACTAAGATGCATAAGTACACTACGCTTCAAAAAAGATTAATTCCCTCGGCCATTGCGGCAGTTATTATCCTTAGCTTCGTGGTTATTTACTCTTTGATTTTTTTGAGTGATAATCTATTCCGCGCTTTAGTACCTGGCAGCAGCTCCAATACGGGGTCAGTCCAGTTTAATTTAGAGGGTTTTAACAGCCTAGGACTTTAGTCCTCAACTGCGCGTGTAGCTCAGTGGTAGAGCACAGTCCTGATAAGACTGGGGTCGGAAGTTCGATCCTTCCCACGCGCACCGTTTTAGCGCCCTTAGCTCAGTGGTAGAGCGTTTGCATGACACGCAAAAGGTCGGAAGTTCGATCCTTCCAGGGCGCACCATTTGAAAATTTCGGTTATATACGAAAATAAAGATTTCCTGGCTTTAAATAAGCCCGCTGGTGTCTTAGTTCATCGTACAAACAGTAAAAGGAAGGAAGAGGCTCTTACGGATTGGCTTGTTTCCAATTACCCAGAAGTTAAGAATATCGGCGATGATTTTGAAAACCGTCCCGGCATAGTACATCGGCTGGACAAAGACACTTCCGGCATTTTACTCGTTCCTAAAACTCAGGAATATTTTCATTACCTCAAAAATCTTTTCCAAAAGCATGAAGTACAAAAAACTTATCTGGCTCTGGTGAGGGGAGTGATAGAAGATAACGAAGGTGTAATTGATAAACCTATCGGTCTAAAGCCGGGGACTGTTAAGCGAACAGTATTTACTAAAAGTGCCAAAATGATTAAAGAAGCCGTTACTCGCTATAAGGTTATGGAGAAGTTGCCTACACATGCTTTGCTGGAGGTTTATCCTAAGACTGGCAGGACTCATCAAATCAGAGTTCACTTGGCCTCAATTAGTCATCCAGTAGTAGGAGATAAAGTTTACGGAGGCAAGGATAATTCCCTAGACAGGCTTTTTCTCCATGCTTATTCTGTAGAGTTTTCTCCGGAACCGGGCAAAAATTTGAAGCTGACAGCCGATTTGCCAGATGACTTGACCCAATACCTGCGCTCGGCTAAACTAGCTGGACAATGATAACCAAGGAAGTGCTGGAGAAGATAAAGCCAGGCAGTGAATTGAAGGTTTATGAAAAGAACGGCTCCGTATTTCACGGGGTGGTTTTAGCCAGAAAACATGGTTCAGAGAGCGGAGCAACATTCACCGTCCGGACAACCTTATCGGACGTAGGAGTAGAAAAAGTCTATCCAATCGGTTCTACCAGTATCAATAAAGTAGAAGTCATAAATTCTCCTCGTAAAGTAGCTAAGTCCAAACTATACTACTTGAGGAATGTTTCTAAAAAAGAAGCAAGGCGTAAACTCGGAGTGAAGTAAATCTCCGATTCGCTCGGGTGGCGGAATTGGTATACGCGTATGATTGAGGTTCATATGCCGCAAGGCTTGGAGGTTCGAGTCCTCTCCCGAGCACACAGATAGACATTAGGTCAGGTTTAGGAAAATTATTTTGGACTTCACTGTGT
>CAYHTW010000004.1:0-30803 GCA_964360065.1 uncultured Candidatus Saccharibacteria bacterium | reverse complement strand
CATTAGTCTTAGGAGCATCTCCATCAGTTAGCGGCACTAATACCGGCGACCAGACCATCACTCTGACAGGAGGAGTGACAGGAAGTGGAGTAGGCAGTTTCGCCGCTACTGTTATCACCAACGCCAATCTCACGGGACACATTACTTCTTCAGGGAATGCTGCCGTTCTTGGTTCATTTACTCTGGCTCAATTAAACACGGCCGTTTCTGATGCTGATGCGGTTTCAATAGCGGGAGTTGAAACTATCACGGGAGCCAAGACATTCGGTGCTGCTGGAGCGGTAGGCAAACTTATCATCGCTGGTACAACTAGCGGTACTACTATACTTGACGCTACAGCAGCGGCAGGCGCAGGAACAGTAACCTTACCAACCACAGGCACTCTCGCAACTCTTGCTGGAACAGAAACTTTAACAAATAAAAGAATTACCAAGCGTGAAGTAACAGAGGCAAGCAATGCGACAATAACGGTCAATTCAGATACCACTGACATTCACACGGTTACCGCATTGGCAGTCGCTACTGTAGTAGCGAACCCAACAGGGACGCCAACTCAAGGGCAAATGTTTGTGCTTAGAATAAAAGACAATGCCACAGCGCGCGCAATCACATACGGCACAGAGTTCAGAGGCTCTACGGACCTTACTCTTCCGGCCACAACGGTACTTTCAAAAACAATTTATATGCTCTTTATAAGAAATACCACCGACACAAAGTGGGATATCTTAGCTAAGAACGACGGCTTCTAAACTAGAGTGCATACAGGTTCACTAAAACTCCTCTTTAAAATAAAAGGGGAGTTTTAGGTTATTAATGTTTAATTGTCTAGCACCAGATACGAGACAGTTTCATTAATGAAACCGACTTTTAGGTGGATATAATAACAAAGCCAAAACTCTAAAAGGTAAGTAATAATTTACTTGTCTTCACTTATATTATTTAACCTCCTGTATCTCCCAGTATACTAAAGTACTGATCAGTACTTTAGTATACTTCGTTACTCTAAACGAAGTTTTAGTTGGTTTGCTTTGATTTATTTAACATACGAAGCATCGGTTCTTTTAGTATCCAGAGAAAGATGAGATATAGGGCGCCGGAGAGGGCAATATTGCCGATAACATTAACGGAATAATGCTTCATAAGAAGAGTAAAAACTCCCATAATTAAACCCGCGGTCACAATCTTGTTTAAGTGGGGCAAAATAGAAAAATCGCTGACTTTTTTAAACCGTCGCCATAGATAGACGTTAATGATTATCTGGTTAATAAAAGTAGAAATGGCCGCGCCTGCGATGCCTAAAATCGGAATCAAAAGAAAATTTAAAAGTATATTGCCGCCAATCCCGAGGGCCACATAACCAAGCAGATTTTTTTGTTTATCATGTGCGTAAACGCCGTTAGCGATAATGGCGGCTGGAAATACTGCCAGGGTCGTGAGAGCTAAAATGGCAAAACTGGAGGTGCCTGGCAGATAAACAGAACCGTAAAGCAGCTGCATTATCGGCCTAGCAAGCAGAAATCCGCCGATAGCTATTGGAACGGCTAATAGGTAGGTAGCGACTACGCCACGCTCAAAAATAGCCCTGAAATGAGGGTCTCTGTTCTTAACTGACCTGGTTAAGGCCGGGAAGAAAGCGGCGGCGATAAGAGCAGGGGCGATATAAAGCAGTTGAATAGGTCTTTGAGCTGCGGCGTAGAAACCAGTAGCTTCGGCAGAAGTTAGCCAGCCTAGCATCAGAACATCGGTGTTTATCATCACTACCCCCATCAGGCCCAAGAGTCCGAAAGGCCAGGCGGAAGTGATAAGTGATTTAGCCAGAGACAAGTCTATATTGCCCCATAAACCCCTAAAGTAGTCACGAAGGATATAAATGATTGCAAGTAGCCCGAGGCCAGAGCCTAAGGCATAGCCCCAAGTAAGGCTCGCCACAGTGCCGAAACTATATAAAAACATAAAACCAAAAACTGTGATAGAAAGATTGGTAATGATATTAACCCAGGCTTCTATTTCCATTTTTTCTAGTGATCTTGCGAGAGCCACGCCTAAGTCTCTTAAAGAATCAAAGGCAAATATTAGAGAAATTATGGGCAGCAGGGCAACGACGGCGGGGATGCTGGTGAGCCTGTCGGCAAAGAGAGTAACTACTGCCATCAAGACAACTAAAACGGAAGCCTTAAGAGCAAGCGCGGTAGCCAGATATTTGTTTCTTAGTTCGGGGGATTTAACACCTTCACGAGTTAACAAAGCGTTGACTCCAAAATCGGAAAAAATAGTGAGAAAGGCGGCGAGACTTAGCGCATAAGAAAAAGCGCCCCATCCTCCGGCTCCTAGGAATCTGGCGGCATAAATTATAATAACGGCTCTCAAGAGGCGTCCTACAATTTGACCGCCAAAGAGCCAGGCGGCATTTTTGGCGATTTTTTTACCAATTGCTTGGTCCATTAGTATCATTATATAATGACTGATATGAACAAAGACAACCTTACCGTAATAAGCGGGAGTATCTTAACTGGAGCTCTCATCATATCAGTGGCCATAATCTATGCTTTCGGTTCTGAAAGAACAACCCAGAAAGTTGCTACTACGACTACTCTGCCTGCGTTTGAAACAAAAGTGCCTTATCAGCAAACTCTGGTGGATGGAGAAGTCGTTTTAGGCGACCCAAACGCTAAAGTGAAGATAGTGGAGTACGGCGATTATCAGTGTCCGTTTTGCGAGATGTTTTTTGCAAATACAGAAAGCAAGATAAGAGAACAATATATAGCTAGCGGTAAGGCTAATATGATATACAAAGATTTGATTATCATAGATAATTTTATTTCTAACGGGCAAGAATCGCACAATGCCGCCTTAGCCGCTAATTGCGCCGCCGACCAAGAGAAGTTTTGGGAATACCATGACGCGCTTTTTACCGTGGAAGGAGTGGATGGTAAGGAAAATAACGGCAATTTAATTAAAAGCTTGTTTATGTCTATAGCCGAAAAGTTAAAGTTAGATAAAAAACAGTTTGAGAACTGTTACGATACCGGCAAATACTCCAGCGAGGTCGCGTCAGACACCGAAGAAGCCTCTAGAGACCTAAGTAGGCTTTCCACGCCGAGTACCTTGATTAATGGTGAGGTGATATCTGGAGCTGTTTCCTTCAGTGATTTTGCCACGGTTATAGACAAATATCTTAAGTAGTTTTATATTGAGGTTATGGTAAAAATATACACAACTCCCGTCTGCGTTTACTGCAAGATGGCAAAAGAACTCTTCAAGAAAAACAATATTCCTTTCCAGGAAATAGATGTCACTACAGATGATCGTCTTGTGGACGAAATGGTAGCGAAATCTCACCAGATGGCTGTGCCTGTCATAGATATTGATGGTGAAATCTTCGTTGGTTTCAACCGTGGTGAGATAGAGAGGGCTTTAAAGATAACTGTTTAGTAATGTACGGCTTAATTATCATAGGGGGCGGACCAGCCGGTGTTGCCGCCGGTATTTACGCCGCGAGAAAAAAGATAAAGACGCTCTTAATAATAGAATCTTTTGGCGGGCAGTCTTTAACTTCAGCTGATGTCCAAAACTGGATAGGCACAAAGTCTGTTTCGGGTTATGACCTGGCTAAAATGCTGGAAGACCACTTGAAAGCCCAGGAAGATGCGGAGATTTTAGAAGGATCGCTAGCTACTAAAATAGAAAAAATAGAAAAAGGTTTCAGAGTAACGACTTCCGACGGGAAAACATATGAAACCATAACAATCTTGCTCACTTCGGGGAGTAGCAGGAGAAAGCTTGGTGTGCCTGGAGAAAAAGAATTAGACGGCAAGGGAGTTGTCTATTGCACGATATGTGATGCGCCGATATTTAAAAATAAAGTTGTAGCCGTAGTGGGCGGAGGGAACTCTGCCTTGGAAGGAGTGGTGGATCTAATACCATATGCTACAGATATTTATCTCATGACTCGTTCGGAACTTCGTGGGGACCCGATAACGCAGGAGAAAGTTAAAGCCAGTCCTAAGGTAAAGATTTTGACTATGAATAAAGTTAAAGAGATTTTGGGTGCGCAGACCGGCAAAGTTACGGGCATAAAGTATGAGGACAAAGAGGGCAATGAACAAGAATTAAAGCTGGACGGAGTTTTCGTGGAGATTGGCTCTGTTCCTAACTCCGAAATTGTCCGAGGATTAGTGGAGATTAATCCGCAGGGCGAGGTGGTGGTGGACCACAAGACGCAACGAAGCTCACTGCTTGGTATCTGGGCCGCGGGGGACGTGTCTGATGTGCTGTATAAACAAAACAATATTTCAGCCGGAGACGCAGTGAAAGCCGTTCTAAACATCTACGACTATCTCCATAAGTCCAACCAGATGTAAGGCTAAAAAGCTCTGTTAATGACCAAAAACGCTCTCATTGAGGCGTTTTTATGTTAATTCTCTCTCACTTACTCCGGTATACTAAAGTACTGATCAGACTTTTAGTATACCAGGTAGTGAAAACTTGACTGCTACGTAACAGCAAATTACAAAAGTCGGGTTTCTACTACCTGGTATACTAGCTTACAACTCTAACAGAGCCGCTCTTGGTAACGGCAAATATATCTACGTAGGGGAATACCTCATATTCGCGAAGATCTTCAAGAAACTCCTCCGGCAGTTTAACTTTGCCCATCCATACGCTCTTCTGGAGTATCCTAAAGCCCAATTCTTGCAGCCTCCTTCTTAACCATGCTCGCTTTCGTTGTTCTTTTTCCGGAATATCAAAAATGATTATCTTAACTGTAGAATCTGCTTCTTTGCTGTATTTATGACGCGGTAGTCGTTTTAATAACTTGGAAAGTTTTTCTTTGCCGGCGCTTGTTATAGCCCATTTATTCTCCTTTTTCTGAACCAAACCCTCTCTTTTTAACTTGGATAGTATAAGATGAAAATTGTGCTTTTTTCTTTGAAATTCAGATATTCCTTCCGTTTTTTGCAGTTCTTCTAAAGCCTTATCTATATTCCTCTGCATCTTTGAATAAGAAGCGCCGTACCCTGATTCCATAATGCCTATAAAAATGGCGGCGCTGACCATTGCTCCTTCGGAAAGCTTCTCTAATACTTTTGTCGTTATCCCACTACTCATGCTCATATATTTAATTATTTTTTTAACTTCAATAGTATACCATAATACTGATCAGTACTATGGTATACTAACTGTGGATAAGTGGCGTTGATGGGCGTGTCGGAGTTTAATATAATTAATTCAATGTCTAGTGAGGGGGCAAATTGTTTTTGCCCTCTTTTTATATAAAAATTATAAAAATAAATTTAAAACAAATGGAAAATCAAAATAATAATTTAAATACAGAGCCGACGGAAACAGTGATGGAGATAAAACCGCGGAGGATTTGGTGGAAGTTTGCGCTCGGAGTTCTTGCGGTTGCAATTCTTGCAGGCGGCGGATATTGGGTCTGGAAATATTTCGGTTCGCCATCCGGCGCGCAAACTATAAGTGATATGTTATTTCTGCACCCGATTATTGCGGGATTTTCCATAGACGTCATTTCGCTGGTCGCCGCTCTTTTCTTATCTCTTTGGAGCGGACGGAAACTTTTTAAAGAGCTTGCTGTGAAAAATCGCAGATGGGCTTCAATCGCGGCGTTTATCTGGTACGTTATCTTATCCGCCTATTTTTCTTTCCTTCTTCCCGTTCTGTCGGTTGCCATACTCCTTGATTTTGGAATCCAGCAGGACGAAATCAACCGAATGTATTTTGCTGTCGGAAATTATCCACTCATCTTCTTCTTTGTTTTTCTTGTTGGCGGCGCGGCGGCACTTTTCAGTTTGATCAAAAAACAGCCGCAATCTCCGGCGCCTGCCGCGGTTTCTTTGACACGGGCGCTTTGGAATGGGACGAAGAAATCTTTTTTCGCTATTCTAGTTGCTTTTTTGGCGCTTGTTCTTGCCCGTGTTCCTGCAGTCCAAGAGAAACAGGTGACCCAGGAAGTTGTGGCGAAAATACACGCTCAAAAACTTACGCTGGCAGATGTTATGGGTGAGCGCCTCCCACCGGAACCCGATCCTGCTTTGAAGGACGCTACGGTTGAAGGAATTGACGCGAACGGAAATGGCATCCGTGACGACGTGGAGTTCGCCATTTTCAAATTGTATCCCGATTCGGCCAAAATCCGCGCGGCGGAGTTGCAGTACGCGATGGAACTACAATTTCAATTTACAGATGTTTTCAATACAGATACCTTTATAGCCGCCATACAAGAAGACGGAAGAGGATTTGGTTGCATTTTTGAAACTGAACCAGGCCGCTACCCAGATCTTTCAAAAGAATTAGCTGATCAAAACAAGAAAATTAATGGCCGGCTAGATGAGGTTAAAAATCTAATTCTGAATACTAATGAACGTAGGTCTATGTATGAAAATAATTTTAAAAAGTATATGACCTCATACCCATTACTTTCTGGGCAAGATTGTGATATCGACTCAGGATCTCTATCTAACTAAATGAGAATTAGGTCTACGAAATACTTGGTTGGCTTCTTCGTGTTATTTGTACTTTTGCTACCACATAATAATGTTTTTGCGGCTTGTAGCGATACGGGATATACAGTTGTGTACATCAATGGGATAAATGCGAAATCTGAAAGCGACACTCAAACAGACACTAATCTTTTGGGAAATGAATTTCAAGGGCGTTCTAGTCTTAATGGAGTTAACTTCTTCCCCGGCTACAACCCCTCGCATCTTGCCGGTTTGGGAGATAAAGCTGAATCAATTGCTCAAGCATTAGGTACTACGATAACGAACTTTGACCGCGATACAATTTTGATGCAAATCTATCCGCAAGTGAAGACGCGGAAAATTCTCCTCGTTGGACACTCGCAGGGCACTTTCTACACGAATGAAATCTATAGATACCTTATAGATCACGGCATACCAACTGAATCGATTGCTATATACAATCTCGCAACACCCGCAGATCACGTTGAGGGGGACGGTACATACATTACTTCTGAAAACGATAAAGTCATCAATCTTGTGCGTAATATTGCGTCGACGTTTAAAGTTAAACAGCCGCTTCCCGCGAATATTGATATTCCTTTTACACCACAGGAGGCTACCGACCCCTACGGCGGTCACTCTTTTAGCGGAGTATATCTTGCCAATATACCAGCTCGCATAGTTTCCGAGATAAACGATACGCTTAAAAAACTTTCAGTCGTAGGAGTTCCGAATACGGCCGATGGCGGTTGTTTCACGCCTCCGCAGAAAGATTTTTCATACGAATCGCAAAAAGTGTTTTTTGCCGTTGCCGACCCGACTATGACTGTCGTGGTCGCAGCGAATAAAGGCGTCGCTGCTCTTGGAGAAACCGCTCTGGCCCAAATTATCGGTTTTAGCCAGTCGGTAGCATCTGCGGCACGCGAAGTTTTTTCAAATATGTTCGGTAGTAGCGGTGAAAAAATTGTCCAAACGATAGATGTCAATAACAATATCGGGTACGCATCAATTGCGTCTTCACTGCTAAGTGATAATACAACAGTGGCAGGGATTTCTGGACAATCTGCAGAAACGCCTAAGACAGAGGCCATAATAAAAACCCAGGCAGAATCAACAACCGCGAACACCATTAAACCCCAAGAAACTAAAGTTATAGCCGACAAAGAACAAAAGAAAGTTACTAAGCCTCCCGAAGAAAATACCGAAGGAAACAAGAAGACAGAACCACCAACTCCAGTTGTGATTTCAAAGACCTGCAGTTTCACCGCATCTCAAGCACCATCGCATTCCGGCGTGATTATCAATGAAGTCGCCTGGATGGGAACTACAAATAGTGCCAACGATGAGTGGATTGAATTAAAGAACATTTCTGGCGGTGAAGTTAACTTAAAAAATTGGCAGATATTGGATAAATCCGGGAAAACTAAAATTGTTTTTGACGGGCTAGAAAAAATTTCAGCCAATAGTTTTTATCTCTTAGAGCGAACTAATGATAATTCCGTTCCAAATATTTTCGCTGACTTAATTTACTCGGGCATTTTAAATAATAGCGACGAAGGCCTGCGGCTTTTTGATAATCAATGCAATTTAATTGATGAGGTTTTGGCGAGTCCCAGCTGGCCAGCCGGAGACAATACTCAAAAAAGAACAATGGAGCGTTCGCCAGATTTTTCTTGGCGCAATTATAACGGGACAGCTCAAAATAATATTTTTGGCACGCCGAAAAAAGAAAATTCAACGCCGACAATTATTTATTCTGGAGGAGGCAATGGTGGCGGAAGCGGAAGCCAAACAAATACTTCAGTAACTAGCCCGCCATTAAAAATCTTAATTTCTGAAGTTCAGATCACCGGCGGTACTGGCAAAACCGAAAATGATTTTATTGAACTCTACAATCCTAATAATTTTCAGGTTAATCTTAACGGCTATCGTTTAGTCAAAAGAACCAAAATTGGCACCACTGACACTAGTATCAAATCCTGGACAACTGATATTTATATTCAGGCAAACGGATATTATTTATGGGCGAATAGTGGTTATACGGATATCTCCGCAACGCCTGACATAACCACCACATCCACTATCAGCAACGATAACGGCGTAGCGATTCGATACGGCGCCGAAGATACCGGCATTGTAATTGACAGCGTTGCCTGGGGAGGAGCCGAAAACATTTTCATTGAAGGATCGGTTTCCCAAATCAATCCTGGCGTGAACCAAAGTCTCCAGCGAAAATTCCAAAACAACACTTTTATTGACACTGGTAATAATGCTAATGATTTTGAAATTCAAACTTGTCCGAATCCAAAAATGCAATCAAGAAGTTGCCCTACGGCAAATCAAGCGCCAAGCGCTTTTTTTGTTTCCTCTCCGCAGAATCCTCAAGCCGGAGATTTAATTACTTTTAATGCTGCCTCTTCAACCGATTCAGATGGTCAGATTATTTCCTATCAGTGGAATTTTGGCGATCCTTCGGCAGGCTCAGGACAAGCGACTTCGACAGTTTCAACCACCACGGCCACTCATTCTTATTCAATAGCAGGAACTTATACGATAAGTTTAATTGTTTTTGATAATCAGAATTCTTCTTCAACCGCGACATCAACAACCATTTCTGTTGTTCCAGCCGGCGTTAATCACATTGTTATCAGCGAAATCTTGACGGGCACTTCCACGTCTTCTTCTGACGAATTTATAGAGCTTTATAATCCCACAGATAGTCCAATTTCTTTAGATAGTTGGTATATTAAACGAAAAGCAACACCAACGAGCGAAGAGCAAAATCTCATTAGTAAAACAAGCGGTGCCTTTGACACTAAAACAATTCCAGCCAGAGGGTTTCTTTTAATTTCCAGCAATCAATACATGGGAGATAAAACATCAGATGTTCGCTATTCGCAAAATTCCATATTTCTGGCCGATAATGGCGACGTAGTTCTTCTCTATAATAATAACGATGCAATAGTTGACGAAATAAATTTCAATGAAATTGAAACGGGTAAAAGCTGGGAGCGAAAAGCTTTTTCTAATAATCAGTGCGTTTCTAGCCAGAATGACGGTGAATTTCTCGGCAACGGTTGTGATACTGACAGCGTGACTGATTTTGAGATTCGTAATACGCCAAAGCCGCAAAATTCTTCAAGTTTGCCAGAGCCGCGCGAGGTGCAAACCGCGCTATCGGTAAATTCATGGGACATAACTTATAATCCGAACACGTTGTCAGTAAATTTCAATTGGCCGGAAAATACAGACTTGACTTACAATATTCAGGAATATAATAGCCCAGGCGTAGTAATTTTTGAGGGCAATAACAGTTCATTCGCAAAACGCATTAACGAGGTCGGCAAAAAATATAAATTTTCAATTCAAGCATTTGATAAAGAAGGAAAAGGATCAAATTTAGTTGAGAAAGAAATTGATGTGCCAAGCTTTGTAAAAGATGTCGGTTTTTATAATTCTCTCCATTACACTCGTGATGGAGAAAAACAAGATAATCTAGTGGAGTTTTCTTATAATAACTATCCATTTCTTCCGCTGGATTTGGTTTACGCGTCCTATAGCGGACCAAACTATAAAACGCTCGTGTTTTATCTTAATACAGCAGCTCCAAAGCGTATTTATTTAAACGGCGATTTACCTCTTGCAGAAGACATTGGGAGCGTCTTACAGGTCAAGTATGATATTTGCGCTGGCGGTAATAGCAACCGCAAGTCGCTTCTTTTGCCGGATACTGAAGAAAAATGCAATATAGGAGGAGAGTTTAGGTACAGCAGCATTCGTTACAGCAGCTATTTAGCAGAGGTGGATAAACATCTGCTTTTGTCCACGGATGGAAGTGTTAACGGCCAATCAACTTTTACAGGGAGTGATTACATAACCGTCGCTTTTTATGGTTTTAGAACATACTTTCCACAAGGCTACAGTCCGCCCAACGGCATCCTTGAGAACTTTGAACTATTAGCCGTAGATAATACAAAATATTATTTCCAGAATACAGCGCTAATACACAGTTCTCCTACGACACCAAGCAATTTGGAAGTTCTGTCTTATACCGTAAGTTCGCCGACATCAGCCGTTAAACTTTCTTGGGATTCGTCCGTTGATTCCGATACTATAGATTCTATTATCCGATATGAATGGAGTTCAGACGGCGTTTTATGGCAACCATTAAGTTTGGATGGCAGAATTTCTGATAAATTATCTTCAAATATATCTTTAGAATTAGGTGGAACTTACGATGTATCTATTAGGGCGGTTGATGATTTCGGCAATTTATCGGGAGTCGCGAGAACGACAATTATTTTACCATCACCGCCGCCGATTAATTTGATTCCTGATTCCTCCAACGATTATTTTGCCATTGATGATGTAAAACTTATCGGAAATATAATTAATGTAAAGTGGAGATTGATTAAAAACCCCACGTCTAATAGCACTTTCGGAATAATACCGTTCGATCCATTGATTGGAGTGTCTTCTAATAATTTAAGTAATTTACGGGCATTAAATAGGGATTACGACAGTAATTCCAGCTATCCTTATCTAACGGCTAATTCATCGAATCAGTGTAGTAGCGGCGTAGCCCATATTAGTCAATATGTTTTAGGTTGGCAGTACCAAACTAATTTTTCATCAATAAGCGTAACCCCAGCCGTGGAGCTTTTAGGGAAGGAAATAAATTTTGGCTTGTATGTTGGCGCGCCGTGTAACCCCGCTGATAATGAAAACAATCCAATTTTTAGCGGTTACCCGAGTGTTGTTAAAAATTAGAGGATGTTTTCTTTGTTAATTTTCTTCTCCTGTTCTAATTTTTATCTTCTTACCTTTACTGCGATTTAGTTTTGGTAAGTGAATGGTGAGGATGCCTTTTTTGACTACGGAGTGGGTTTTCTCCGGGTCTATCTCTTGTGGGAGAATGATGGAGCGGGAGAATCTGCCCCAGAAACATTCCTGGTAAAAGTAGTCACCCTCTTCAACCCTATTCTCTCTTTTTCTTTCGCCGCGGATGGTTACCATTTCACTAGTCACGTTAAGATCAATTTCGTCAGCGTTAACACCGGCAATAGTTGATTCCACTATTATTTCGTCTGGAGTCTGGTATACGTCAACCGTAAGCTGACCCTCCATCTCCTCGCTTAACTCATTTAATTCCTTGTTGTTGTCCATCTTCATCTTTCATTATATCAAAATAGTAGAAAATGAAGAAGGAGGCGATAACCAAGATGCCTGTCGCATAAACAGCAGAGTAGTCTAATCGGAAAATAGCGTAGTTAAAAATAGCGTGGAGGCCGACCGCCATCACGAGACCCACTATAAGTCTTTTCTTAGCCCAATAGTAACCGATGAAGCCACCGGCGATAGCGTGGAGTAGTGTTGCCCCGATTGAGCGGACAATGCTGATTTCCAAAAGACCTTGGCTGGATTGTTGTAGTAAGAGTTGTTGTAAGAAAAGGGTGTTTTCTATGGCCGCGAAGCCCAGTGCGCCGGTTATCATATAGATCATACAATCTATGGGCTCATCAAAGTATTTACTGCCTTTGACAGCAACGTAGACAGCCATAAACTTAACCAGTTCTTCTATAAATGCGAAGGTGGTGAGGGTGATAGTACTGTAGTCTCCTATGCCTGAGGGCATAAGGATGACGTTTCTTACGATAAGTTCCACTGCGGCGGCAGCGAGAGCCGCGAGTATTCCGGTTAAGAACACTTTAAGAACCATTAGTTTTGGTTCAGATTGAATGTTGTCTTCCATTAAGAAGAAAAACAGCCAAATTATAGGCGGGACAGCTCCAAGAAGAACGGTTGATAAGTGTGGCTGTATAACCGGCCAGAGGGTCAAAACGTTATCTTGTATTAACTGAATAACTACCATTTCTCTACTATCAGCATACCCTCTTTCTTTTTAAGGGGTAATAACCCCCAGATTTCTTCAGTGACGAAAGGTACGAAAGGATGCAAAAACTTAAGCGATTCCGAAAGGATTTTTAGCAGGGTTTCCTCTGCTGCAACACGGCTGGCAACGTCATCTCCTTGGAGCCGCGGCTTATACTCTTCAATGATTTTATCGGCGAATTTATGCCAGAAATAATGGTAAGCGATTTCACCGGCGCGGTTAAAGTCGTATTTGCTGATGTACTCTTCTATTTTTTTCTTAACAGCCAGAACCTCTTTAATATGGGCTTTGTCTTTGTCAGTTAATTTGGGTTTAGTCTTAATATTTCTCTGTGCGGGACGGTAATTCATAATTACGAATCTGGAGGCATTCCATATTTTGGTCGTAAAGTTCCTGTAACCTCTCACCTTATCTTCGGAGAGCCTGCTGTCGTTGCCTGGACCGGCGCCAATAATCAAAGAGAGCCTGGTCGCATCAGCGCCATACTTATTAACCATATCCAGAGGGTCTATAATATTTCCCAAAGACTTGGACATCTTTCTGCCCTGGGAATCACGAACCAAGCCGTGGAGATAGACTTTTTTGAAGGGTACATCACCCAAAAGAAAGCCACTCATTAAAATCATTCTCGCTACCCAAAAGAAAAGAATATCGTAGCCGGTTTCTAAGACGCTAGTTGGATGATAAGTTAAAAGGTCCTTGGTTTTTTTCGGCCAACCCAGAGCAGAGAAAGTCCATAATCCGGAGGAAAACCACGTGTCCAGAGTGTCTGGATCTTGCACGTACTTTGCATCGCAAAATTGGCAAGCAGGCTTCTCCACTGCGACAATCATCTCGATGCACTTGGCAACATCTTTTTCGTGGCCAGGCCGCAGAACGCATTTTGGTTCGTGATACCAGACTGGTATGCGGTGCCCGAACCAGATTTGCCTAGAGATGCACCAGTCCCGAAGATTTTCTATCCAGTGATAATAAGTTTTGTTAAATCTATGCGGCAGGATTTCCACTCCGCCCTTTTGGACGGCGGCTTTCATAATTTTCTTTAAAGTTGTTTTGGATTTGGATTTGATGCCGGGGATTTTTGAGACTGGAATAACAAACTCTTTATTAACATCAACAAACCACTGTTTTTTAATCTGTGGTTCTATCGTGCCTCCGCCGCGGCTGTTGGTAGAGACGTTGTGAACATAATTCTCATCAACTTTAACCAGGAATCCTTTTTGTTTAAGTTTTTCAACAATAGCAGGTCTGGCTTTTTTAATATGTTGGCCCGCGAACTCTCCAGCTATAGGAAGTAAAATACCCCTGTCATCTATGATTTGCTCTATGTCCAAGCCGTGACGTTTGGCTATCTCAAAGTCCACCAGGGAGTGGGCCGGGGTGATGGTCATCACGCCACTACCGAAAGACATATCACTCGCCTTATCTTTAATAATAGTGGCTACTATCGGGCCGTTAATCCACTCTAATTTAAGTTTGTCGTCATGCTTATATTGCTTGTAACGAATGTCATCGGGATGCATAACGACATACTTGTCGCCGAATTTAGTTTCGGGGCGGACCGTGCCGATAACAAATGGTCCGTATTGGATATATAAAAAAGGATCTTTTTTCTCCACGTATTCTATTTCATCGTCTGAAACCGTAGTCTGCATTTTAGGGTCCCAGTTCACGATGCGGTCCCCTCTGTAAATCAGACCAACTTTATACATTCTGACAAAAGCTTCCATAACGGCCCGGTAGCGGATTTCGTCCATAGTGTAGGCGTAGCGGGTCCAGTCCAGAGACGAACCCATTTTTCTCGTCTGGTTGATAATGGTGCTTTTACTTTCGTCGGTGAAGATTTCAATCCGTTTTAAAAGTTCTTCGCGGCCGATGTCGTGTCTGGTCTTATTTTCTTTCTTATAAAGGATTTCTTCCACTTTGGCCTGGGTGGCCAGCGCCGCCGAATCCGTTCCCGGAACCCATAGAGTTCTAAGACCCTTTAATCTCGCAAAGCGGACCATAATGTCCTCTATGGCCAACATAACGGCGTGGCCCATATGGAGAGTGCCGGTGACGTTAGGCGGAGGCAGGACTATGGAGAATGATTTGGCCGATTTCTTGGTAATTCCTTTTTTAATACAAACATCCGGATTGAAGAATCCGGATTTTTCCCATTGGTCATAAATCTTATCTTCTCTTTTAGAGTGGTCAAAACGAGTATCCATACTGGTTTATGTTACTATAGTTAAGGCGTAATTTTCAATTTAATCCGCCAGCTGGCGGACAATTTTCCCTGCCTGCCGGCAGGCAGGAAACAACATTTAAATGGTAGTCATACTTCACAATATCAGAAGTCTTCATAATGTCGGATCCATTTTCCGGACTGCCGACGGGGCTGGCTTTTTGAAAATATATCTCTCTGGCATAACGCCAAAACCAGTTGATGAATTTAGTAAAGCCCGCAAACAACTTGCCAAGGTTTCGCTGGGAGCCGAGAAATATATTTTATGGGAGAAAGTTAAATCAACCACAACTCTTATAGATAATCTCAAGAAGAAGGGTTATAAAATTTTTGCCTTGGAGCAGTCCAAAAATGCGACACCTTATTACAAACAGAAAGATATCCTCGAAAAATCGTGCCTTGTAGTTGGTAATGAAGTTAAGGGATTGCCGCCATCTGTTCTACGGAGGGCTGATAAAATATTGGAGATACCTATGTTGGGCGCCAAGGAGTCTTTAAATGTTTCGGTGGCTTTTGGGATAGCGGCCTATCAGATGAACGTGGCGTCTAGAAAATTAAGCAAGAAGAAATGAAGCTATCACGCAGAACGGTATTGTGGTCGGGGGTAGCAGTTGTCATACTAATAACTGGTCTTATGCTTGGATATTTTTTAACGGTCAAAGAAAAGCCTAATAAGGTAATTTTAGGCGGGGAGGAGTTCCAAGTGGAGGTGGCTAATACCATAGTAAGTCGCGTCAGGGGCCTTTCCGGCCATGCTCCTTTGGGCTACAACGAGGGGATGCTCTTTTTGTTCGGGGAGCCGGGCAACTACGGATTCTGGATGAAGAATATGAATTTCCCGATAGACATTATCTGGATAGAGGGTGATAAAATCACGACCATTGCCCCGAATGTTCAGTTGGATACCTACCCCTCGTCTTTTTACCCGGATTTGCCGTCGGATAAGGTGTTGGAGGTTAACGCCGGCACCTCCCAAGACTTGGGAGTCAAGGTTGGAGATGAGGTTAAACTTATATATAATTAAGTTATGACAAAAGTAGCTATAAATGGATTCGGAAGGATAGGAAGACTTTTCTTCAGGCAGGTGTTTTCCGCCCAAGGCGGATCCGCCCCGGGCGGAGGGCTGGAAATCGTCGCTATTAACGATTTGGGTGACTTAGAAAATTTGGCGTACCTTTTAAAGTACGACACAGTTTATGGTAGATATAATAAAGAAGTTAAAGCTGAAAACGGCAACTTGGTAGTTGATGGCAAAGTTATAAAATGTCTACAAACTAAAGACCCAACCCAGTTGCCCTGGAAGGATTTGGGAGTTGATGTAGTTGTTGAAGCTACTGGCATTTTTGAAGAATATGAAAAAGCCAAAGTTCACTTGGCTGCGGGTGCTAAGCGCGTAGTTATCACCGCTCCAGCTAAAGATGCTGATGGTCCGCCAGGCAGCGGAGGCAGAACAGTTTTAATTGGAGTAAATCCAGAAGAAGCCAAAGGCGTGGTGCTGACTTCTAATGGCAGTTGTACCACTAACGCCGCCTCGCCCATTATCGCTGTCATGTCAGAAAATCCAGGCATATTAAAAGCGGTTCTGAACACCGTTCATGGTTATACCGCCACACAAAATCTTGTTGATGGACCCGCGAAAGGGAGCGATTTCCGTCGTGGCCGAGCCGCTGCGCAAAATATAGTGCCCTCAACTACGGGGGCCGCTACCGCTGTTACCAGAGCTATAAAAGAGTTGGAAGGAAAGTTTGACGGTATCGCTATGAGGGTGCCGGTGGCCGTTGGCTCTATTGCTGATATAACTTTTGTGGCCAAGCGAAAAACAACCGTAGAAGAAGTTAATTCTATTTTGAAGGCTGCCGCCGAAAGCCCTAGATGGAAAGGGATATTAGCCGTGACCGAAGACCAGATTGTTTCTTCCGACATTATCGGTGAGCCGTATGGCGCCATAGTGGACTTGAAGTTCACTAAAGTAATTGATGGCGATTTAGTTAAAGTGCTTTCCTGGTATGACAACGAATGGGGATATTGTTCAACCCTAGTCAAGCATATTCAGAACTTGGTGTTACTGCCTTGAATATGAAGATAATTAAAAGTGTTAAAAAAGATAGATAATGACTATTTATATCGCTTCCGACCACAGGGGGTTTGCCGCTAAAGAGGCACTAAAGAAATATTTAGTAGATTCTGCCTACAATGTGCGTGACTTGGGCAATGACCACTACGACGAAAACGACGACTATCCTAGTTTTGCCATTGCGGTAGTCAAGAAAGTCTCTGCCGACCCGGATAGTAAGGGCATTTTACTTTGCGGGAGCGGTGTTGGAGTGGATGTAGTAGCCAACAAATTTAAAGGTATTAGGTCGTCTCTATGTTTTTCTCCAGACCAGGCTTATGCCGCCAGATATGACGATGATGTTAATATTCTCTCGCTACCGGCAGAATACATTGATGAAGAAGGATTAAAAAAGATTACTAGCACTTGGCTGCAAACTCCATTTTCCAACGTAGAAAAACACACCCGAAGGTTGAGTGAAATGAGAGACCTCGGAGCAGAGAACCTTTAGTTTTTTCCAAGAAGTATACTAAAATACTGATCAGTCTTTTAGTATATTTTTTGTTTCCTACATATTTAAGTTGGCTTGAGCGATGAGCCGGTATTTCTTTTTTTTGAGGTGACCAATATAGCTTGAAGTTGCTACCATAGCGGCATTATCGGTATTGAATTCTCCCTTCGGAACAAGGAAATACACTCCCGCCCGCTTGGCATCTCTTGTTAGACGCTTTTTAAGATACTTATTGGCTGCTACGCCTCCACCTAATATTATAGTTTCCGCCCCAAACTCATCAGAGGCTCTTAGGGTCTTTTTCACCAAAACGTCCACGGCGGCTTTTTGGAAGGAAGCTGCTATATCGGCTTTCTTGGCCTTGGGATTATCTCGTAGGTAATAGAGCACAGAAGTTTTAAGCCCCGAAAAACTAAAATCATAATTTTTGTGGGTTAACATCGGCCTGGGAAATTCAATGGCGTTTTCGTTGCCATACTTTGCCAATTTTTCCACTTCCGGTCCGCCTGGATATGGGAGCTTCAAGAGTCTGGCTACTTTATCAAATGCCTCACCTACAGCGTCGTCACAGGTCTCACCAATCTTTCTCCAGCTGGACAGTTTATCCATCTTTAAAATCATAGTGTGTCCGCCACTTACTATAAGAGCTATGGCCGGGAGTTTAACTTTCTCTTTATGGGAAAGTAGGGAACTGTACAAATGCCCTTCCAGATGATTGCCTCCCAGGACTGGTAGCCCGTATTCTTCTCCGATGTCTTTTGCAAAATTAATACCCGTCCATAAAGCCGGTTCCAAGCCTGGGCCGACAGTCACAGCGATGGCGTCAATATTTTTCAGATCCAGGTAAGACTTTTCAAGTTTATTAAAAATCAGAGGGAGGTTTTTAAGGTGTTCGCGTTTAGCGAGATTTGGGACAACACCGCCGAAAGGGCGGTGAATGTTTATTTGTGAAGAAACCAAATTCTTCTCCACTTTAAAAGATGGATTAGTTAGGCCGCCCTTGCATTCAACCACCGCAAAAGCGGTTTCATCACAGCTTGTTTCTATGGAGAGGATTCTCATAATTCATTACTTCACTGCTAACAAAATAATGTAGCCCCACGGAGAATCGAACTCCGATTTACGCCGTGAAAGGGCGTTGTCCTAGCCGTTAGACGATGAGGCCATTGCTACTGTTTAGCGTTCCAAATATAGCCGATTTTTGCTAAGATAGGAAGACTTTAATACCCATGTCTTTATATAGATTTTTTGAACTTATTCCGGGTACCTTGGCTTGGGCGACTTTCGTCGCAATAGTTGTTGTATCACGTTACTATCCGGCATATGCCGCTATTTTTATAATCCTTTTTGATGTCTATTGGCTCTTAAAAACTCTCTATTTTTCTTTTCATTTAAGGGCAACCTTTAACACAATGAAGCAGTTTATGTCGGTTGACTGGTTCTCTAAACTCAAAGCGACAAACTTTAAAGATGCTCCAACATGGGAGGGGATTTACCATCTTATAATTTTCCCGATGTATCAGGAGCCGTATTCGGTAGTGAGGGAAAGTTTTGAGAGTTTATCTAAAGCCAATTACCCTAACAGCAAATTTATAGTTGTACTAGGCACCGAAGAGAAGGGAGGTGGGGCTGACCAGGAAGTGGCCCGCAGGATAAAGGACGAGTTCGGGAATAAATTCTTTAAATTTATGGTGACAACTCACCCGGCGGGAATTCCTGGCGAACTTCCTGGCAAGGGTTCTAATGAAACCTGGTCCGGCAGGGAAGCTCAAAAACTAATTGATGAGCTACATCTTCCTTATGAGGGTGTATTAGTCTCTGTTTTTGACGTGGATACACGAATACCATCGGAGTATTTCGGGAGACTGACTTACGCTTTTTTGAAGGAGCCAGATAGGCAGCTAGCAAGCTATCAGCCAATACCGTTTTTTACCAATAATGTATATGAGGCTCCGGCGCTCGCCAGGATCATCGCTTTTTCCTGCACCTTTTGGCAGATGGTGAATCAATCGCGGCTCGAGAGGTTAACAACTTTTTCATCGCATTCAATGCCCTTCAAGGCCTTGGTAGAGATAGGGTTTTGGGATGTGTCTCACGTTTCCGAAGACTCCAGGATTTTCTGGCAGTGTTATCTACACTACAATAGCAACTGGAAAGTAGTACCCCTTTTCTATCCTGTCTCCATGGACGCTAATGTCGCGCCAAGTTTCTGGCAGACCATGATAAACATTTATAAACAACAGAGAAGATGGGCTTGGGGATCAGAAAACATCGCTTATATGGTGCATGGTTTCACAAAAAATAAACTCATCCCTTTTAAGAAAAAAGTTTATTGGAGTTTTCATATCATTGAATCTTTCCACTCCTGGGCTACGAATGCAATAATTATTTTCGCTTTAGGCTGGCTTCCTATTTGGCTGGGAGGAGAAATCTTCAAAACTACTACACTTTCTTATAATCTCCCCCAGATTACGAGTATTCTGATGATTTTTGCTTCCGTCGGTATCGCGAGTTCTGCGATATTAAGTGTTCTACTTCTACCCCCTAAACCGGAGTGGTTCAAAAAAATCCATTATTTCCTTTTTATTATCCAGTGGCTTTTAATGCCTGCGACTTTGATAATCTTTGGAGCTTTGCCTGCGGTTGAAGCGCAGACCAGACTGCTTTTGGGGGGCAAGTTCAGGCTTGGTTTCTGGGTGACGCCTAAACTTCGTTTGAGTAAGAGCTAGGTTAGACTAGTTATTCCAAGTGGACTTTCCTTCTAAACTCACGGAACTTTTCATATAGAGCCGGATAATTTTTCATTTCCCAACCGTTTTTGGCAACCAGTTCGGCGGCGCTTCTAGCTGCCTTAACCAGCTCGGGCTTTTGGAGGGCCTTCATTGCAATGTCCGGCATGCCAGTCTGCTCTTTACCAAGGAATTCGCCTGGGCCTCTGAATCGGAGATCTTTCTCGGCCAATTCGAGACCGTTCTTGGCGGTGAGGAGCGAATTTAATCTATCTTTCGTGTTTCTGGAGGGCGACTCGGTAAAGAGAAAACAAAAAGATTGGTGTTGTCCCCTGCCCACCCTGCCTCTGAATTGGTATAGCTGGGCGAGGCCAAAGCGTTCAGAGCCTTCTATCATCATGATAGTCGCGTTAGGCACGTCCACTCCTACTTCTATAACCGAGGTGGAAACGAGAATGTCGGTTTTGCCGTCCGTAAAGTCTCTCATAACTTCTTCTTTGCTTTTTCCGCCAGAAGCGAGACCTCGCCTCGTTTTCGACGAGGTTGGCATTTTGCCGTGGAGCATAGCGACTCTAAGGTCTGGGAAAACAGTTTTCGCCAGTTTTTCGTACTCTTCTTTAACGGATTTTATTTCCAGTTGTTCCCAGTCGGAACTCCAGGTGGAACTTACGGGATTAGCCTCGCTTGGTTCAATTCTAGGGCAGACCACAAAAACTTGTCTGCCGCGCCTGACCTGTCCCCTAATAAAAGCGTAGGCTTTATCACGATTCTCCGGATCAACTATCTTGGTAATAATTTCTTTTCTGCCTTTAGGAAGCTCGCTAATAATGGATAAGTCCAGATCGCCGAACATAGTCATCATAATGGTACGGGGGATAGGGGTGGCCGACATTGATAAAAAATGTGGTACAAGTCTTGCGTGTCCAGAAAGAGCGGCGCGCTGTTTGACTCCAAAACGATGTTGTTCGTCGACAACCACCAATCCGAGATTCTTAAACGCCACCCCCTTTTCTATCAACGCATGAGTGCCGATCAATATTTTAATTTTCCCATCCGAAGCTTCTTTCAAAAGAGCAGGTTTTTTAATATCGGTTTCTAGACTTTCTCCGTATGAAACGCGAGCTTCTTTAGAAACTAGCAAACCTATGCCTTGTGTGAAGTTAGGGAAGAGCTTAGCCAGTGTTCTGTAGTGCTGGCGGGCAAGTATTTCTGTTGGAGCCATAATAGCCGACTGGTAGCCGTTATATGCTGTCACTAACGCAGAAAGCCCAGCCACTATAGTCTTGCCGGAGCCGACGTCCCCCTGTAGCAGGCGGTTCATTGGCTCGGACTTCTCAAGATCTATCAGGATTTCTCCCAGAGCTTCTTTTTGTGACTTGGTAAGTTCAAAGGGAAGGTTTTTGGCGGCGTTACTTATTGTTCTTTCGGCGTTATCCATCGCGGGAGCTTTTTCTTTAGATAAGGAGAACTTCTGATAGAGGTTATTGAGCTGTATCAGAAAAAGTTCTTCAAAGGCAAATCTTTCTTTGGCGAGCTCGGCATCATCTAAACTGTTTGGGAAGTGGATGTTCCGGAGAGCAACGTTAACTTCCGGAAAGTTGTGGGATTTTAATATTTCTTGGGGCAAGAATTCTTTGACTGGCTCAAGGTTATCCAGGATTTTTTGAGAGAGCATTCTGATGCCCTTGGAAGTTAAGCCTTTAGTTTCGGGATATATCGGGACGAGACGGCCGGTGTGCTTGGTTTCTACAACATCATCTAGGCTCGCGACGTTTAAAACTTCGTAAGTCGGGTTAGAGAGGTGCAAGTCATTTTTCGTTTTACCTTCTAGGACTTTTCCGGCGAAAGAGGCGACTACTCCTTCCTGCAGAATGTTTTTAACATAGGGCTGATTAAACCAGACAGCCTTAATAGAGCCGGTTTCATCCGTGATAGTAGCTTCCACAATTGTCATTCTTCGTTTCCAACTACGGCGGCTCTCTATTTCGGAAATCATACCTTTAATAGTTTTAGAGTCGCCTGGTTTCAGATCCTCTATGAAAGAAGTTTCACGCCAGTCTTCGTAGCGTGTTGGGAAGTGCCAAATTAAGTTTTTGGCGGTTACGATGCCCAACTTTTTAAGTTTCATAACGAAGCGCGGACCAATGCCGTGAATTTCATGAAGTTCGGCCGAGAGGGGGATTTTCTGCATTAAGTATATTCTATACTCAATTGACGGTTGCGAAAAATTTGTTTAAATTATCAGTGTTTAGCGCCTATACCTGCCCGCCGGCAGGCAGGGCTCAGCTGGTAGATCCGCCAGCTGGCGGACTCTTAAGTAAATGTTCACGGTCTACGTTATAGAGAACGAAGAAAGTAAGAAAATATACATAGGCCAGACGGCTAATTTAAAAGTCCGCTTAGATCGTCATAATGGAGTGTTACTTAATAAAGCAACCTCATTCACAGCCAAAAATAAAGGCAAGTGGAATCTCATTTATAGAGAAGACTTTGATAGTCGGGATGGAGCTGTTAAACGAGAGAAGGAACTTAAAAGCTTTCGAGGCAGAGAGTTTGTAAAATCAAAATCACGAAGATAGAATGAAGAAACGCGCCTATAGCTCAGCTGGTAGAGCAACTGCCTCTTAAGCAGTGGGTCCCAGGTTCGAACCCTGGTGGGCGCACAAAAAGATTGAGCCAACAAACAAAAATCGGTAGCCCCAGGCTCGGTTTTTTGATTTTGTAAATTGGTTCACAGCATGGTTAAATAATTTAGCTCAGGGCCTATGGTTCAGTGGTAGAACGCGGCATTCGCATTGCCGAGACGCGAGTTCGATTCTCACTAGGTCCACAAACGAAATTTCAAACGTTTGATGTGATAATATATAAGGTATGCAAATCGTTCCTGTCATTAATTGTCCAGACTTTAAAACTCTTTCCAAGCAGTTGGGCGAGGCTTCCGGGTTTCTCCATGAGGGCGGTTGGGTGCACATAGACGTAGTTGACGGAATGTTTTCCAAAAACATTACTTGGAATAACCCGGCCGAACTTCTGAATCTAAAATCTTCTTATCCTGACCTTAATTTTGAGATTCACCTAATGGTGGAGAACCCGGATGAATTCGTAGAGATCTGGTTTATGAATGGAGCCAGCCGCGTGATAGTTCATCTGGAGGCAGTTAACAATCCAGATTATATTTTGGACATTGCTTCCCGCTGCAATGGAGAGGTGGCGCTTTCTATAACTCCAAGCACGCCCGCTGACCTTTTGTTGCCACACGTCGGATCTTTTTCATCATTCCAAGTCTTAGCGGTGGAGCCAGGCTTTGCCGGACAGAAATTCAGCTTGGAGTCACTGGAGAAAATAGAATTTTTACGTAACGTCGCTCCAAGTGCTAGAATAGAAGTTGATGGAGGCATTAATCTGGAAACCGCCAGGCTTGCCAAAATTGCCGGGGCTGATATAGCCGCATCAGCCTCTTATATATTCAATAATACCAATCCGCAAAAAGCTTACGAAGAATTAAATGGAGCCGTTGCATGATAAAAAAATAAAACTGTTGGAGGAAATCGCCAACCGCATCAGAGAAAAGATCATAGAAACTCTGGTCGTTGCGGGTAGCGGTCATTCGGCGGGTCCGCTCGGTATGGCCGATGTCTTTACAGCTTTTTACTTTCATATTTTGCGTCACAATCCCAAGAAGCCCAACTGGGCAGAAAGAGATATACTGATTCTCTCTAACGGGCATATTTGTCCGGTGCAGTATGTAACTTTGGCCTATGCCGGTTACTTCCCAACGGAAGAACTTATGACGCTTAGAAAGCTGGGGTCTCGTTTGCAAGGGCATCCGCACCGCGGGGCTTTGCCTGGAGTGGAGACGACCTCAGGGCCATTGGGATCAGGGCTTGGCCAGGCCTGTGGCGTAGCTTTCTCTCATAGAATTGATGGAACTAAAAACAGAGTTTACTGCCTAATGTCGGATGGTGAACAGGATGCCGGCAACACTTGGGAAGCGGTGATGTTCGCCGGCAAGTATAAGTTGTCTAATCTAACAGCCGTTATGGACAGGAATAATATTCAGATAGACGGCTATACTGAAAATGTTATGCCATTAGAACCAATCAAAGAAAAATATGAATCTTTCGGCTGGCATGTTTTGGAGATTGATGGGCACAACTTGGAGCAAATTGTTGATGCGGTGAACGTTGCTAAGGCAATCTACGAAAAACCAACTTTGATAATAGCTCATACTATTCCCGGGAAAGGCGTGAGTTTTATGGAAAAAGATTATCTGTGGCACGGCAAGCCTCCAACCAAAGAAGAAGCCGAAGTAGCGTTAAGAGAATTGAGAACGCTCGGCGGTAAAATAAGAAGTGAACACCAATGATAGTTAAAGAAACAAAACTTAATCCTAAGATTTTCAATGAGGGCGTAGAATTAATTCCCACTAGAAACGGTTATGGCGAGGGGTTGGTAGAGGCTGGAGAGAAAAATCCTAACGTAGTGGTCTTATGCGCCGATTTATCTGAATCAACTCGTTCTGAAGCGTTTGCTAAAAAATTTCCTGAAAGGTTTATAGAAATGGGCGTAGCCGAACAAAATATGGCTACTGTAGCGGCAGGCCTCGGGATCGGCGGGAAAATCCCCTTTATTTCTTCTTACGCGACTTTTTCTCCAGGAAGGAATTGGGAACAGATTAGGACCACTATTGCTTATAATGATTCTAACGTTAAGATTGCCGGCCATCACGCTGGGATTTCGGTAGGACCTGACGGGGCCACTCACCAGGCGATAGAAGACATCGCCACTATGAGAGTAATGGCTAATATGAAAGTTTTCGTGCCTTGCGATGCCATAGAAGCTAAAAAGGCGACACTCGCTGCAGCCAAGCTTTGGGGGCCGATATATCTCCGATTTGGCAGAGAGAAAACTCCGGTCATCACAACAGAAGAAACTCCATATACTCCCGGTAAGGCTGAGATTTTTTGGCGAGGCAAGATGCCGAAGGTTGCTATCATTGCCTGCGGACCGATATTACATAATGCGCTTTTGGCCGCCAAGGAACTGGAGAAAGAAAAAATCGGAACCATTGTGGTCAATAATCACACCATTAAACCATTGGACGAGAAGACTCTTTTGGAGGTAGTGAGAAAATGTGGCGCGGTGGTGACAGTTGAAGAACACCAGATTGCTGGAGGTATGGGGAGCGCCGTGGCGGAACTTTTAGCTAAGAAATGCCCGATGCCCATGGAGTTTATCGGTATGCAGGATATCTTTGGAGAATCCGGCACTCCCAAGGAATTGATTGAGAAATACGGTATGGGAGTAAGAGCTATAATAGTAGCTGTCAAAAATTCTTTAAAGCGAGTGAAGTGATGTGTAACTCGTGTTACTATTTAACATATGAATAAGAATTATGATTTTGTAGCTATCGGAGATATGGTGACAGACGCATTTATTCGCCTGAAGGATACATCGGCTCATATTGATATTGATAAAGGGAAAAGAGAAATCTGCATGAATTTTGCCGAAAAAATTCCTTACGATGAAGTTTATGTAATACCTGGAGTTGGGAATAGCGCCAATGCGGCGATTAGCGCTTCTCGTCTTGGGCTGCGGAGCGCACTCGTCGCTAACATCGGAGATGACTACTTTGGCAAAGAATGTTTGGACGTTTTAAAAGCAGAGAAAGTCGGAGCTGAATTTATTAAAGTCCACAAAGAGCTTAAAACAAATTATCATTATGTCCTTTGGTACGGAGACGACAGAACAATTTTAATTAAGCACGAAGAATATCCTTACGAGTTGCCGGAAATAGGGGAGCCGAGTTGGGTTTACCTTTCTTCTTTGGGCGGTAACTCGTTATCGTGGCACGAAACTCTGTTAGATTATTTTAATCGTCATCCACAAATTAAGTTGGCCTTTCAACCCGGGAGTTATCAGATTGGTTTTGGGAAGAAATTAAACAGAATCTATAAAAGGTCAGCGGTAGCGATTTGTAATAAAGAAGAGGCGCAAAAAATTTTAGAGACGAACGAAATTGATATTAAGAAACTTCTTTACGGGATGAGAGAATTGGGACCGGAAATTGTCGTGATTACAGATGGCGTCAGGGGCGCTTACGTTTCTTCAAAGAACGAAGATTGGTATATGCCTTCTTATCCGGACCTCAAGCCACCGTTTGAGAGGACCGGGGCCGGCGATGCCTTTTCCTCAACCTTTATAGCGGCTCTATGTTTGGGAATGGATTTGTCCCAGGCTCTAAAGTTAGCGCCGATTAATTCAATGTCGGTAGTGCAGTATGTTGGAGCGAGAGAAGGCCTGCTGACAAAACCTCAAATAGAAGAATATTTAAAAACTGCCCCGGCGGATTATAAACCAAAAAAAATTTAAAGAAATATGCAAACGTTAAAAAAAATTATTGCGGAGGCGGAAGTAAAAAAGATAGCCATCGGACATTTTAACGTATCAGACATCGCCGCCTTAAAAGGAATAGTAAGAGCGGCCGAGGAGTTGAAAGTACCGGTTATAATAGGGCTTTCTGAGGGTGAAAGAAACTTCTTTGGCATTGAAGAAGCGGCTCTGATAGTTAGGAATCTTCGGGAAAAGCATGGATTGCCTGTTTATTTAAATGCTGACCACACTTATTCCATAGAAAACGTTAAGAAAGCCGTAGAAGCAGGGTGCGATGCTGTCATTTTTGATGGCGCCAAACTTCCGCTGGAAGAGAACATCGCTAAAACCAAAGAAGTAGTGCAATATGTAAAGTCAGTTTCCGCCAACCGGCGGACCGGGATTTTGGTTGAAGGCGAGCTGGGTTATATCGGGACATCCTCCGAACTCTTTACCGAAATTCCCACTGGGGCCGCTATTAAAGAAGAGGACTTAACTACAGTAGAAGACGCAGTGAGGTTTGTGAAAGAAACTGGAGTGGATATGTTTGCTCCGGCTGTCGGCAATATCCACGGCATGTCGATTAGCACTCCTAACCCTAATTTAAATATTACTCGTATCAAAGCCATAAAAGACGCAGTTGGGATACCCATAGTGCTGCACGGCGGATCCGGTATCAAAGATGTTGATTTTGTCTCTGCTGCCGGGGCAGGAATATCTTTGATACACATCAATACGGAAATCAGACTGGCTTGGAAAGAAGCTCTGCAAAAATCTTTAGCTGGTAACTCCAACGAAATAGCTCCTTATAAGTTACTAAAGCTTTCCGAAGAGGCAGTTTATGAAGTTGCGTCCCGACGCTTGAAACTTTTTGCAAAACTGTAACGTTTCCTCTATAATCAAGAATTATGGACTTAAAGGTAGAAAAACGAGATATACTCGGTAAGAAAGTTAACGCCCTAAGACAAGGGGGATATTTACCAGCCGAACTTTATGGCCGCGCCATGCCTAATTTGCATTTGAGCGTTAACGCCAAGGATTTTGAAAAAGTTTACAAGGCAGCCGGAGAGAACACCATTGTTAACGTGATAGTGGATGGTACCCCGAAGCCTGCTCTTATCTATGACGTACAGCACCACCCAGTGAGTGGAGATATTGAATCAGTTGATCTTTACGCGGTGAGAATGGACGAAGAGATTACCGCTACTGTACCTATAGTCTTCACTGGAGAGTCAGAAGTGGTCAAAGCTGGGCTTGGAGTTTTGATAGAGTCTATGGACGAAATTGAAGTAGAGGCGCTGCCAGCCGATATTCCTCACGAAATCATAGTTGATATTTCAGGACTTAAGGCCGTAGGAGACAGTATTTACGTGAAAGACGTTGTTATCACGGGTAAGTTTAAGTTTAGCATTGACCCCGAGAACGTTATTGCGAGTATTTCCGAGCTTGCCCCTGAAGAAGAGCCAGTCGTGGCGGAGGTAACTCCGGACCAAGTGGTAGTCGAGACCGAGGAGAAAAAGGCCGAAAGGGATGCGGCCAAATCCGCGGCGAAAGATGATACTAAAGCCTAAAGTTTTACTAGACATAAAGAGGTCTCCCAATGCTGACATTTATTCCAGGCGGAGAGATATAGTCAATCTTACTTACGTAAAGAAAAAGGGAGTCAGACTCAACTGGTGGGTCGCAGCCCCTTTTTTGATATTAATCCCAGTTTTTTTTCTAGGCCAGGTCACAGCTCCCATTACAAGCGAAACTTTAGCTCAAACAACTTCCACTAGTTTGGCCGAACGACAACAGTTAGAATCTCAACTCCAAGATTTAGAGAAACAAATCGGCGATTACGAGAAAACTATCAGCCAGTATCGGAGCCAAGGAGCTTCTTTAAAGGGAGAAATTAATACCCTTAATGCCAAGATAAGTAAAATTAATCTTCAGATAAAAGCCGTCACGCTTTCTATCAAGCAATTAAATGGAGAGATTACGACGACTAACGGTAAGATTGGGGATACCGAACAGAAGATAGGTTCCACTAGAGATAGTATTGGAGAAACCATTAAGGTACTTTATGAAAACGACGGAGACGGCCTGGTAGAGATTCTTTTGAAAAGCCCTCAACTTTCAGATTTTTTCAGTAACGTTAATAACTTAAAAGAGATCCAGGATAATTTAATACTCTCACTAAAAAAACTTGATTCTCTTAAAGACGATCTAACTGCTTCTAAGGAAAGCTTAACTTTGCAGAGGGAAGACGCTACTGCTCTGAAAGCTTATCAAAACTCTCAAGCCAAGGCGGTTAATGATAATAAATCACAGAAAAACACCTTATTAAAAGATACTCAAGGTAAAGAATCTGTTTACCAAAAATTACTGACCGATACCAAGGCTCAGGCAGCAGAAATCAGAAACAGGATTTTTAGACTGCAAGGAGGCGGAGAGTTGCCTTTCGGAGACGCGTTGAAAATCGCTCAGATAGCCGAAAGGGCCACGGGAGTGAGAGCCGCTTTTATTCTCGCTGTTTTAACTCAAGAATCTTCCATTGACGGAGTTATAGGGAAGAATTTGGGTAGGTGTTACTACAATACACCGGCCACGAACTCCGCAGGTACTGTTATGTCTAATTCGCAAAAGCCTAATTTTCTTTCCATCACACAATCTTTGGGACTAGATCCAGCCACTACTCCAGTTTCTTGCCCCATAGTTTCCGACGGCGCTTACGGCGGAGCCATAGGGCCGTCTCAGTTTATGCCTAATACCTGGATGCTCTATACGGATAAAATAACTGCGATTACTGGAGGTAGTCCTGCCTCTCCTTTTAATAACTTAGACGCCTTCACGGGTACGGCACTTTTATTAAAAGACGGCTTAACAGGATGTAAAGCGATTTATTCAACTACTTTTTCTCAAGAAAATTGTGCGGCGGCTAAATATTATGCTGGAGGAAACTGGAGAGCCTATACCAAAGTTGGTAGATATGGTTATAGAGTAGCTGACCGGGCTGACGGCTTTGCCGCAGATATTGCCGTGTTAGCTCAGAACCAATAGTTACAGGACATACACAAACGGCGCATTTCGGTGTCGCACTGCGCAAAATCTCGCTCAATGTACTTATAACAGTACATCTCACTCCATTTTACTTGTGCTCCTAGAACTGCATCCATTTGTGTAAGTCCTAGGACTTAGTTTTTCTGGAAGGCTTTAACTATTGGGTCTAAATCACCATCCATAATTTTTTCTATATTATGGAATTTTTTATTAATGCGGTGGTCGGTAATCCTATCCTGAGGAAAATTGTAAGTTCTCATTTTTTCAGAGCGGTCGGCAGTGCCAACTTGGTTACGCCTATCGGCTCCAATTTTGTTTGAATCGCCGCGTGTTTGAATGTCATAAAGCTTGGAGCGGAGCAGTCCCATAGCAGTTTCTCTATTGGCGTGCTGGGACCGTTCTGCCCTAGAGCCTACCGTAATACCGCTGGGTTTATGGAGGATTCTAACTGCAGTTTCCACCTTGTTGACGTTTTGGCCACCGGGCCCCCCGGCTCTGGAAAATGTGACTTCTAGGTCACCCAGATTAATATTTACTTCTTTAGCCTCTACTTCGGGGAGAATGGCGACTGTGGCGGTGGAGGTATGAACCCGGCCAGCTTTTTCCGTGTCGGGTATACGTTGAACTCTGTGTACGCCTCCTTCATTTTTTAGAGCATCATAAACTCCTTCTCCATCAACTTTGGCGGTAAAACTTTTATAGCCACCTAAGTCACTTCTATTAAAATCAACCACCACGAATTTCCAGCCCCTACGAGCGGCATATCTTTCATACATTCTCGCTAGGTCGTTTCCAAAAATAGAGGCTTCGTCTCCTCCAGCCCCTGCCCGTATTTCCAGGACAATTTTGTTAGTTAACATAACGAAACCATCATAACCGAAAAAAAGAGGAGCTTCAAATGCCCCTCCATTCTTATATTATCCTAGTATTATTCTTTGGCTAGTTACTTCTTGCTTGTTTTAACTTCGGTTTTCTTAGCCTTCTTAGCCACCTTATTTTTCTTGCCGGTAATCGAAGTCACCGTTTCGGCCTTAGTACGCCTCGCTCTGAATTTCTCGATACGGCCAGCAGTATCTATAAGTTTTCCCTTGCCGGTGTAAAACGGGTGGCAGTTGGAGCAGACCTCAGTCTCTGTAACTTCTTTAGTGCCGCCAATATGCCAAATCTTGCCACAGGCACATTTAATCTGTGCTTTGGGGTAATATGGCGGGTGAATATCCTTCTTCATAACGATACTATTATAGACATATTTTTGGCCTTGACAATAGAGGGCCATATAAAGATAATGAGACCACTTCTGGTAACGACCGGTCTTTTAAAATCATAGCAATAGTCAGCAAAAGTAATTAAACATATACCTTTATGTTTGTAGAGAATTTTTTTAGTTGTCCCAAACACTCGTGAAGCTTTTCGTTTCGACGAAAGACTTCACGAGTGTCTTTTTGAGGATTTGATCCTGGTCCAGGATGAACGCTGGCGGCGTGGATAAGGCAT
>CAYHTW010000003.1:0-110931 GCA_964360065.1 uncultured Candidatus Saccharibacteria bacterium | reverse complement strand
CGAAGTCGTAACAAGGCACGTGTAGCGGAAGCTGTGCGTGGAACAATTAAACTTTTAAGAATAGATCATCCGCCTCATCGGCGGAGAGAGGTTTTAGCCGAGGAGCCTTTATGTCTCGGCTCGAATCATTATTGATTCGCGTTTTGGGACAACTAAAAAAGTCTTCTACTTGCTGTCTATGGTGTCGCAAGTCCTTTTCGAGTTCACAAGCATTTTTGTGTTATACTTAATTAATATGCCTCAAGGTGATAAAAAAGTTTTGGTAGCCGAGGATGATGTTTTTCTGTCCCAGCTTTTGAGTACCCGCCTGGAGAAAGCGGGGATTAATGTTTTGAAGGCTTTTGACGGTGAGGAGGCTTTGGAGATTATAAAAAAAGAAAGACCAGACCTTATTTTGCTTGATATCATTCTCCCTAAAAAATCCGGCTTTGAAGTAGCCGAAGAAGTTGCCTCTAACCCTATGTTAAGAGGTACGCCGATTATAATTACCTCTAATTTGGGTCAGGACAGTGATGTAGCCATAGGGAAATCTCTTGGGGTAGTGGAATATTTAGTAAAGGCTAAGATTAATGTTGACGATTTAGTAACTAAAGTACAAAGTCATTTGACTAAGGCTAGCACAGTTGTTAGATGATGATGTTATTCACACCCTGTTTCCTTTATCGCTAGCGAACTTGTATAATAAAAGCATAATTAAAAGTCGCCGCCCCTAAAAGGGGTGAGCCTCGCCCAGTTGCCAAGCGAGGAAAAAATAACAAAATAACAAAATGCAAACAACATCAAATAAAATGCAAAAGAAAGGGTTCACGCTCGTAGAGCTTTTGATCGTGGTAGCCATTTTGGCAGTCCTTTCAACTGCGACAGTTCTAATCTTGAATCCGGCGCAGATATTGCAGGAATCAAGAGACAGTACAAGGTTGAGTGACCTAAATACCATCAATGGTGCCATAGCGTTATACTTAAATAATACAGCCACGCCTACTTTCGGTGGTACTTGGAGATGTACTATGGCTGTGGTAGCCGCTCCTTGCGACACCTCTACGTCGAATGTGATTCGTGCAGTAGATGGAACTGGGTGGGTTGATATCAACTTTGGCGCCACGTCCGGTATTAACGTTTTACCTTTTGACCCGATTGGTACTCAAACGGCTGCGCTGCACTATACCGCCAGAACTAATAATACTCTCAAGACCTGGGAACTTACGGCTCAAATGGAGAGCGCAAAGTACTCTAACGGCGGCGGGGCTTCCGATAAGGAATCTACTGATGGCGGGAACAATGCTACCTGCTACGAAATTGGTACAGACCTCACTCTAGTTGGAGCCACGTATTGCTAGGCTAGTTAGTATAGGTTTAACAAGGGGAACCCCGAGAGGGGTTCTTTTTGCGCCTTATGTTATAATTTAACAAATGCTACAGATTCCAGAGCAGAAATTGAAAGGCCTCTTAATGGAGGATAAATTAGTTTCGGAAACGGACTTTGATGCTATCTCCGAAGAAGCTAAACGTCTGGGCCAGGGTGTAGCCGAGATACTTATTTCCCGTGGGTTCGTTACCAATCCTTATTATGAGAATCTTCTTTCCAAGTATTTTAACGTGTCAATGGCCAATCTTACGTCTCGTAGTATAGATGAGTCGGTGTTGAAGCTATTACCCGAAGAACTTTCCAGGCAGAAACGTACCGTGCTTTTCGGCAAAGAACCCGACGGCGCTATTTCGGCCGCTATGGAAGACCCATCGGATTTAGTTAATATAGAATTTCTGGAAAGATACTTAAAGACAAGGATTAGACCTTATTTGACGGTTACTTCTGGTTTAAACAAGGGGTTCGCGCTTTACGGTGAAGCCGTTTCGATTGACTACAACAAACTTATTGAAGAAGACATTATCGCTTCTAAACAGAGCAAGTTTAAGGGTGAGGATGCGGCTAAGGACATGCCTATAGTCTCTATTGTGGACAATATTCTTTCTTACGCTATGGCTATTCGCGCCTCCGACGTCCACATAGAAATTTTTGATGATGCTATTTTGGTTCGTTACAGAATCGACGGTATTTTGAAAGAAGTTTTTAAGATACCTAAAGAAATACACCCTGCAGTTGCGGCCAGGATTAAGCTTCTAGGAGGACTAAAAATAGACGAACATTCTCGTCCACAGGACGGAAGGTTCAGATACCAAATTGGCAGAGATGTTATAGACATCCGTGTCGCTGTTATGCCGACCTTTTACGGAGAGAAAGTAGAAATGAGATTATTGCCTGCCAGCACGAGGCCACTTTCATTTACTGAACTTGGTATGCTGCCCGACACGGTGAAGATTTTGGAAGAGAATATCAAAAAGAGTTACGGCATGATGCTTGTAACAGGTCCGACGGGGAGCGGTAAATCAACCACTCTTTATTCTGTTTTAGGACGTTTGAACAGGCCGGAGGTTAATATTGTTACCGTGGAAGACCCAGTTGAGTACGATATTAAATTTATTAACCAAACGCAGATCAACGTGAAGGCTGGCATAACTTTTGCAGACGGACTGCGCGCTATCCTGCGCCAAGACCCTAACGTCATAATGGTTGGTGAAATCCGTGATTCTGAAACAGCTGAAATCGCAGTGCAATCGGCTCTAACCGGACACTTGGTGCTGTCTTCTCTGCACACTAACGACGCAACAACTGCCGTGCCGCGGTTTATAGATATCAATGTACAACCTTTTCTGGTTGCAGCCGTGCTTAACATAATCATAGCCCAGAGATTAGTGAGACAAATTTGTAAGAGTTGTATGTACTCTTATGCTCCATCCGAAGAACTTATTGCAGCCTTATCTAAACAAGTTAAAGATCTTGGCATCACAGATAACTTTAAGATGCCTAAGTTTATTTACGCCGGCAAAGGTTGTTCTGTTTGCGGAGGTAGCGGTTACCGAGGCAGAATTGGTATTTTTGAGGTACTGAACGTTACCGAGGAGGTGAGGAAATTAATTATCAGCCCGGATTTTTCTTTGGATAAACTAAGACAGCTTGCTAAGGAGGAGGGCATGATAACTATGTTTGAGGATGGTCTCCGAAAAATAGAAACGGGCGTGACGACCATAGACGAATTATTAAGAGTTATAAGAGAATAACATGAGATTTTATTACATAGCCTCCGAGCCTGGTGGCAGAGTGGTTGAGGGAGATATAGAAGCCAAGGGTCCAGCCGAGGTTTTGGAATGGATGGCCGCACAAGGCCTAAGGCCGGTTTCGGTTAAAGCTGTGGCCGGAGCTAGTACTACTGGTTTGCGTGGTATCTTTGCTCAGCAGATAACGGTGGAAGACAAGGTTTTCTTAACTAAGTATCTAGCACTAATGCTTAAAGTAGGCACTGATCTCTTCAAGGCCATTGATATCTTAATAACGGATTTTGATAAGCCAGCAATTAAGTCCCTTCTTATAGAAGTTCGTGATACCCTAGCTAAGGGGCAGCCGTTTTATTCCACTTTTACTAAATATCCAAAATATTTCTCTCCGGTCTTTGTTAACCTTATTAAAGCCGGAGAAACTTCCGGTAATTTGGAAAAAGTTTTTGATGATTTGAGCCGTAGCCTAGAAAAAGAGCAGGTTATCAGAGGTAAAATTAAAGCCGCCCTTATTTATCCGATGGTACTGGTCGTTCTCGCCCTGGTTATCCTTTTCGGCATGGTGACTTTTGCCTTGCCTAAAATCGCTAACGTTTTTATGTCAGGCGGCGTCCAACCGCCGACTTTCTCCAGGATAGTTTTCGGAGTGGGACTTTTCGTCAATGCCTGGTCATACATTATTTTCCCAGCTTTGTTTATTGGTTTGGTGGGTGGGTGGTATTTCTTCAAGAGAACAGTGGCGGGGCGCGCCATGATGGGAAGGTTTTTAGCGAGAGCGCCTATAGTGGGAGATATTCTTTATAGAATTGCTATCCAAAGATTTGCGGCGACTTTCTCGTCGCTGCTAAAAAGCGGTATGTCCATCTTAGATTCTTTGGAAATTACAGCCGATTCGGTGGGGCACATGGAGATGAGAGAAGCGTTACTGCGAATATCGCGAGACGCAGTTCCAAAAGGACTTACCATTGGAGAAGCTTTCAGGAGGGAGCAGATTTTCCCAAGAGTGGTGGTTAACCTGATAGCTATTTCCGAGAAAGCGGGCCACATGGAAAATATTTTGGATACTTTAGCCGAGTTTTATGAATCAGAAATTGACGCCTCCACCAAGACTTTAATTTCTTTCTTGGAGCCAGTCCTTTTGCTAGTTATCGGTTTTGTGGTGGCTACTATTGCTTTGGCCATCATCGTCCCAATTTACCAGCTAGTTGGTACAATAGGATAAGAAATGAGAAAAGGTTTCACTTTGATAGAGCTGATGATAATACTGGGGGTGATTGTAATCATTTCTGTCATCTCGACCCAACTTATGATAGGTTCTGGAACTAAATCGACTCTTGATAATCAGGTGCAAATAACCGTGAAGCAACTTAATAACGCCGCAGCCAAAGCTATCTCTCAAGACGGGGGATACCAATGGTGGATGCGCTTTGATAATCCTGCCGGGGGCGCAAATGACGTTATGTATCTCTGTTACGGGACATCTTACACTGCCCCTAGCACTTCTTGCGCTGCCGAAGGTGTTGGTGCGGCTGAATCACAGAGGTATGTATTGAATAATAAGGTACAATTTACCGATCCGGCTTCAGGAACTTCTAAGAATATTGTTTTCAATAAAGCCACCGGATTGCCCACGGCTACCGTGAATGTTACACTTGGTTTAGTGAGCGTATCTGACTCAAACACTATAACAGTTAACATCAATGGTAGAATCGATTATTAAAGAAAGAGAAGGACAATCTTTGATAGAAATACTAATTGCCGTTGCCGTTGGCGCGATTATTGTCGCCTCCGCCGCCGCGGCTTTTGTCACAACTATCAAGAGTAATCAAGCAAGCCGTATTACTGACACAGCCTCTTCACTCGCTCAAGAGTTAATGGACAATGTCCGTTCTTATGGAGAAGCTAACTGGCAAGATCTTTATGCGGTTATTTCCAAGGGAGACACAACGCAGGCCTGCACCCCTTACTGTTATTATCTTGCCACCGGTGGTAGCCCGTTCACTCTAACTAACAATAGTGAGCAACTGACAGTCAATAATATAGTTTATACGCGCTACTTTACCGTGGAAAACGTCAATCGTGACAGTTGTGGTACTGGTAGCGTTACTAGTTCTGCGCAAACTGCCTGCACGGGTTTATTTAGTGATATCTTAGAAGACCCTTCAACTCAAAAAATAACAGTGAGAGTTACTTGGCCACAAACCGTGGGCGGCACGGGGGACTTTAAAAATACGGGCTATGTAACTCACTACGTTAACCAGACTAGCAATTTCACCGATTGGAGCGGAAGCTCTGGCACAGAAGGCCCCATAACACAACCAAGTAATGGCTATTCATCGCAGAGTGGTTTAGACACCACTACAACTCCGGGCTCAATAACCGTTCCATAAATATTATCATATGAAAATCACCAAAAAACACATATTCGCGGGAGGGGGGGTAACCATCTTAGTTAGTTTATTAACCATAGGAAGCTTTATGTACGGAACTCCTCCTGCGCATTCTGTAGCGACAGTAAATGTGCTTGTAGTAGCAGGCGGAGGCGGTGGCGCCAGTGTAGGTAGCGGTAATACTGCTGGGGGAGGTGGAGGAGCGGGTGGATATATTTATAATGCCGCCATTGCCGTAACACCGCAGGCATACTCGGTAACCGTTGGAGGAGGCGGCGCTGGTGGGCCGTCTAATGGAACACAAAATGGCTCACCGGGGGGGAATAGCGTTTTTGCGACACATACAGCAGTAGGAGGTGGAGGAGGACGTACTCTTTCTTCGGGTGTGGGAGTTAATGGTGGTAGCGGTGGTGGGGGCGGTAATAACTATGCGAACGGTACAGGAACATCTGGTCAGGGAAATAACGGTGGGACATCGGGAGGCGCGGGCGGAGGGGGAGGAGGAGCTTCTGCTGCAGGAGCAAATGCAGGAGATGATGAGGGAGCGAATGGCGGCGCAGGAACAGCAAATTCAATTTCAGGCGTTTCCGTTACTTACGCAGGTGGTGGAGGAGGTGGTGGTAATAATGATTCTGGAGGCACTGGTGGAGTTGGTGGCGGTGGGAATGGATCTGTAGCCGCTACTCCGCAAAACGGAACACCAAATACCGGCGGTGGCGGCGGCGGTTCAAAAAGTAATACAGGAGGCACTGGCGGCACAGGAGTCGTCATCATCAGCTATGTTACGGCAGACTGGTCTGCATACACTATCACTGGCGGCACGGTAACGACCAGCGGCGCAAATACTATTCATACTTTCACGACAAGCGGGATTTTTACAGTGACTCTTAAGATGAAAGTAAAAGCATTGGTAATAGGAGGTGGAGGTAGTGGGGGATCTCAAACCTCTTGGTCTCGTAATGGTGGTGGGGGTGGTGCGGGTGGTTATCAATACAATGCTTCTTTTTCTGTTATTGCACAAGATTATACAGTTATTGTTGGTGTTGGTGGGACTGCTTCTAGTGTAGGTAATCAAGGAAACGATGGTGCTGCATCTAGTTTTTCAACTATAACCGGAAATGGAGGTGGAGGTGGAGGTGTTGGTGGTAGTGGAACAAATGGAAGAAACGGAGGGTCTGGTGGTGGTGGGGGTGGTGCTGAAAGTAATAATGGAGGTATCGGAGGAACTGCAAGTCAAGGATATAACGGAGGCCACGGAGGAGAAAGCACAGAGGGAGGGGGCGCTGGAGGAGGGGGAGCCGGAGCAATTGGTTTAAATGGAACCGATGCCGCTAGTCCAAATGGAGTCGGTGGAAATGGTGGCGCTGGTTTTTCTAATGATATTAGTGGATCAAGTATATATTACGCTGGTGGTGGAGGGGGGGCAGGTGGAGCAGGACAGGGATCGGGTGGTAATGGTGGAGGAGCAGCAGGAAGACTTGGAGGCGATGGTTATGCTGGAACAAATGGTCTTGGTGGAGGAGGTGGAGGCACTCGAGGTAGTGGTGGTGGCTACTATAAAGGAGGGGCTGGTGGTTCTGGGGTTACTATTATTTCTTACGTAACCGCAGATTTCTCTGCTTATACTGTTACTGGCGGCACGATAACAACTAGTGGCGCAAATACTATTCATACTTTCACGACAAGCGGGATTTTCTCTATTGTGCCGGGAGCTCCTATTGGAGCGGTAAAAGTATTTTCAGTAGGAGGAGGGGGCGGAGGAGGAGCAAGTTACACCAATAGGGGAGGAGGAGGGGGTGCGGGTGGTTATCAATATAATGCTGCCCTTCCAGTTACCACCCAAGCGTATTCTGTTACAGTTGGAGCGGCGGGCGTCGCTGGAATTAATGGTGGAGCTGGACAAGGCGGGAATGGTGGCAACTCAGTTTTTTCAGCCACGATTGCCTATGGCGGCGGAGGAGGAGCATACGGTTCCCTAAGTAATGCAGGTAGTAGTGGTGGTTCTGGTGGGGGAGGATCTATGGAAGGTGGAGGAGCAGGTGGAATTGGTTTTCAGGGTGGTAAAGGAGGAGACGGGGCAGCAAATAGCGCCTGGGAAGGTGGCGGCGGTGGCGCTGGAGGAGATGGTAGTGGTTATACTCCAGGACCTGGAATTGTAAATTCAATTTCTGGGTCTGCTGTAACTTACGGCGTTGGTGGTAGTTATTCTAGTGGTCAAGGTGACCGTACTGAAAAAGGAAGTGGAGGCATGGGTTCTAGCCCAAGTGGGAATGGGAAAGTTGGAGTAATTGGTATAGTTATTATTTCTTACGTAACCGCAGATTTCTCTGCTTATACTGTTACTGGCGGCACGATAACAACTAGTGGCGCAAATACTATTCATACTTTCACAAGTAACGGAACATTTAGTGTGACGGGACTTCCAACCGTCACTTCTCCCACCGCCACTTCCATTACCCCTACAGGCGTCACGCTCGGTGCTAATGTCACTTCTAATGGAGGCATCACTCTTACAGCCAAAGGCACATGCTGGGCAACCACAGCCACCCCAACAACTAACTGTACTGCTGAAGGAGGCACCACCACGGGAGTTTTCACTCAGGCCAGATCTGGAATGCCGCCAGGCACCCTTATCTATTACCGAGGCTACGCCACCAACAGCATAGGTACGTCTTATTCCGCCGATGGGAGTTTTACTACTTCTCTAGCGGCTCCTACCACTACTGCGATTAACCCAACGAGCGGCATCAACAACGCACCCGTTTCTATCATTTCCGTTTCGGGCACTAACTTTATTTCTGGAGCAACGGTATCACTTTTGAAATCGGGCCAGACAACCATCAATTGCACAGGTTTTATCTTTACTAATTCCACAACTCTTTCTAATGGAACTTGTCCCATCACAGGAGCGGCTAATGGAGCTTGGGATGTTAGGGTGACCAATCCTGATACCCAGACCGGAACTTTTAGCGGCGGGTTTATAATCGGAGTCCTTACCACCGGTTCGTTAATTTCCAGCACATATGACACAGGCTTCACTAAAGGCGTGAATCACAATTCACTTATGTGGCAAGGAGCCCTAGGGACAGGAGGTACCAATTACGTCACTTTCCAGTTTGCCGCCTCCAATTGCCCAGGTGGTCAGACTAATGCTCCCACTTGCAACACAGGCGCCTGGACTTATCTTGGTCCTGGAGGATCAACCGGTACTTACTACACTACTAGTGGCCCAAACTCTCCAGTCCCGTTAAATGGTGCCTACAGTAAGGGCACGAGATATTACCGATATAAGGTAATTCTACAGAAAGTTGATACTGCTACTTCACCTAGAGTTGATGATGTTATAGTTAATTGGTCTCCGTAAGAAATGACAATACAAATAAAAAAAGGAGCGGCAACCTTAGCGGCAATATTGCTTATATCAGGTATCGTGATGGAATTGGCTATCTCCGGACTCATTGTCGGAGTTTTAGTTAGCAATACGGTGGCAAGTTCAAAGCTGGCAGCTCAGGCATTAGTGGCGGCCAGAACCGGAGCGGAAGACGCTGCTGTTAAAATTGTACGTTATAAAAACTGCAGCGCTTTAGCCACAGCATTCAGTATAACCTGTGATGGAGTTACCACTTATCCCTTAACTGTTGATACGGCTTCCGCAACGGTTGGCGTTATAGATAATGCCGACGGCACCTTAAAAGTTGTTTCAATCGGAAACGCAGGTACAAGAAAAAAGCGGTTTGAGGCCGTGATGGGAGTAGATGCTTTTAGCGGGCAGATTATAGTAATCTCAATGCAGGAGAAGCCATTTTAAAATTTACTATGATGGATTTCAAAAAAACTTTAAGAAATTTTAACCGTTTGATTTTTCCTACACCACAGATAGGCGGTTTAGAAATAACCGATTCGGTAATTAATTTTTATGATTTATCTTATGGCAGCGCTCCTGTAGCTTCCTTAAGGTTGCCTCCAGGTATAGTTGAAGACGGCAAGGTGCATCGTGGGGAAGAAACTAACTTTACAGAGGCTTTAAGAACAATACATTCGCAGATCACTGTTGATTCTAAAAAAATTATTAATATTATTCTGACTCTCTCTGGCAATGATGTATACGTTCAATCTTTCAATGTTTCTAAAGCTGCCGAATCTAACCTAACAGAGGCAGCGGAACTTAACTTACGTATGATTTCTCCAATGCCAATAGAAGGAGCTTATTACGGCTGGCAGAAAATAGCTGATACGGGAGGTCCTGGCGGAGTTATAGAACTTCTAGGGGCTTTTATGCCGTCAGAGAGCATTGATAACATAGTTATCGCTTTGCACGAAGCTAATTTTAGCGTCGCAGCTGTAGAGTTTTCGGCACTAAGCTTAGTGCGGCAGCTGGTTAGCTTGGGGAAGCTTGACGAGACTTCCTCTTATTTAGTGATGCACGTAACCGTCGAAGGGCTTGATTTCATCGTTACTAAGAACAATAGCGTTTATTTTAGCTACTTTTATCCTTGGAAGTTGGTGCTGGCAGGTGAGAGAAGCATTACGCTCACAAATATGGAAACGGCGGTAGACAATGAAGTGGCTAAAGTTTTGAACTTCTATATAGGCCGATCTGGAGACCAACTTAAAAATATGATCGTAGTAACATCCTCTTTAGGCGCAGAAATCGCCGAAGCTGTAAATAAGAAATTCCCAGATATGAAAGTTAGTTCCATTCCTTCGGAGGAAGTAACGGCCGTGGCCGGCGCTGCCTTAAGGGGACTTATTAGGAGAGCCGAAGATACTAACATCAGTTTAACTGGAGAGTCAGCTGTCAAAATATTTGAGCAACAGGAAGTTTTGGAATTCACTTATCTTTGGAGGAAAGTTTTCATAACGGTGATAAGTTTTATTCTCCTGGTTTTTTCCGCAAGCGACATTTATGTCTCTAGATTAGCCGATAAACTAGCTACCACAGTTATTCAGGGTGGGAATACCGAGGTGGCAACTCCGGAGCTTGCGGCTTTACGGGTTCAAGCGACAGCTTTTAATAAGGTAGTTGATTTAGTAAAATCCGCCCAAGAGTCGGATGTAAGAATTACCCCATTCCTTAATTATTTAGGCCAATTGGCAGGAGACAATATTTCTTTTGATAAATTAACCATTCAATCGCTTTCTTCCCCAATTTTGATTTTTGGCACTGCTCCAGATCAGAATTCCGTGCTGGATTTTAAAAAGAGACTTGACTCTCAGAGCCAATTTGCCAATGTCAGCGTGCCTTTTTCCGGCATAGTTATGAAATCGGATGGCAAGGTGTCTTTCCAGGCTACTTTCTTGGTGAGAGACATGAATTTCCCAGAGTAAAGCGTCACGGTAGGTCTTAAGAACCCAGCAGATCTCTTTTAAGGTTACTGGCGATGCCTTGCAGGGCAGCTATATCTTTTTTACCCATAGGCGTCAGGACAAAATCCCCCGCCTTGGCTCTTACCTCGATTTGGCGAAGCGGGCGGCGAGGCAGACCGGCTTTTAATCGGCCCTCTTGAGTATTGTGCCTGATTCCCAAACGAAGGCGGTTAATGTCACTGGTCTTACAGACTTCCATAATAGACTTGATGCCATTGTGACCTGCCGAGCCTCGGTTAGTGGCGAATTTATACTCACCCATACTAAGATCCGAATCGTCGTGGATAATGAGAGTCTCGGAGAGAGTAGTTTTAAAGTATTTTATAGCCAGTTTAACCGAAGCACCAGACTCGTTCATGAAGGACAACGGTTTTATTAAAACTACATCACCGATTTTAGAGTAAACAAAACCATCCGTTTTTTTGAATTTCTTGCCACTTGAAAGAAGATCTATAAAAAATGACCCAGCGTTATGGTAAGTTAACGCATAATCGGGGCCTGGATTACCCAGTCCTATCAAAAGCTTATATTTATAATTCATCATTTTATATGATTAAACTTTTACTACCTGGCTTGCAGGCACCTATTTATTGTATTAGAATGCAGCGAATGAAACAATTTCTTCTGCCTTTTTGGGAAGTCATAGAAGTTTTAGCTGTTGCTTTAATATCTTTTTTTCTAATCAGAACTTTAGTCGTTCTACCATTTATTGTCGATGGCCCAAGTATGGAGCCGACTTTTTATAGCCGCCAATACGTCTTGGTTGACGAGATTACTTATAAGCTACGCGAGCCGGAAAGAGGGGAAATAATTGTTTTTAAGAACCCCAGGAACGAGTCGGAATTCTATATTAAGAGAATCATTGGCTTGCCGGGTGAACAAGTGGCGGTAACAAATGATAGCGTGGAGATAAACGGAGAGAAGCTTAACGAAAGCTACATTAATGTTAAAAACGGTGGGGCAGGGCAGAAAAACTTTACTTTACAGAGTGGAAAATATTTCGTGATGGGAGACAATCGTACGCAGAGCTCTGATTCCAGAAGCTGGGGACTGTTGGATGAAAAAGGAATCATCGGTATTGTTCGCTTGAGATTTTACCCCTTAAAAAGCCTGACTTTTTTTGAAGAACCGAGTTACAAGTTATCTTCTTAATAATGTCCATCAATCAGAAAGAACCGGTTAAGAAGGTGAAGGAAGCAAAAATATTGACTTTCCAATCGCCTAAAGGGATGCACGACATACTTCCTGCTGACCGGCCATTATGGGACAAGGTCTACAGGGCCGCGAAAGATGTGGCTGATTTTTATAATTTTGCCCGTATTGAAACCCCTATTTTAGAAAACGTGGACCTTTTTGTTCGCGGGGTTGGAGAAGCGACTGACATTGTAGAAAAGGAGATGTTTGTTTTACGCACCAAGGGAGGAGACAGGTTGGCGTTGCGGCCGGAGTTCACTGCGCCTGTTGTAAGAAGTTACATAGAAAACGGGTTGCATCGCCTGCCCCAGCCTTTGAAGTTGTATTACCTAGGCCCGGTTTTTAGACACGAAAAACCTCAAGCTGGCAGATATAGGCAATTTAATCAATTAGGCTTTGAAATATTAGGCGGAGAGGGGGATCCTATCTACGATGCGCAAGTTATAATACTGGCTTACCGATATTTAGAAGAGCTAAAAGCTAAAAATCTAATGGTGCAGATTAATAGCATTGGTTGCCGAGTCTGCCGGCCTAACTATAAGAAAAAGCTTATTGAATACTATAAGAAGCAGGACATTTGCAAGGAATGCGATGGGAGATTGGAGAAAAATCCACTTCGTCTGCTGGATTGTAAAAACGATGCCTGCCAGCCAGTTAAACTCGGGGCGCCGTCTATCTTAGATAGCTTGTGTGTGGCTTGTAAGAAACACTTTAAGGAAGCCTTAGAATATCTGGACGAAGTCAGCATCCCATACACTTTAAATCCGTATCTTGTAAGAGGGTTGGATTACTATAACAGAACTGTTTTTGAAATCTTTCGTGAAGGAAGCGACTTAGCTATCGCCTCTGGAGGTAGATATGATTATTTGTCTGAAATGTTGGGAGGCAGGCCCACTCCGGCTACCGGAGTTGCTGCTGGGTTGGAGCGTATTGTAGAAATGCTAAGAGCCGACTCAAAGGACCAAGTTAATAAAGTGAAATCTAAAATATTTTTGGTGCATGTTGGAGAAATGACTAAAAAGAGAGCGCTCTTGCTGGTTGAGGAATTTAGAAAAGCCAACGTGCCTATTTCTGAGGCTTTGGGTAAGGATTCGCTTTCGGCTCAGTTAGAACGCGCTGCTAAAGTGAATGCGCCTTTTGCTCTTATATTGGGACAAAAAGAAGCCTATGATGGGAATATTATATTAAGAGATATGGCAACAGGAGTGCAGGAATCCATTCCTATAAGCAAGATTATTGAAGAAGTTAAGAGAAGGCTGAAGGCTTGATATACATTTTGGAGTTATGGACGACAAAATGTATCTATCAAACTTCAGCCGAGCACTCAACATTTTCTATTAATAATTGTGACAAAATTTAATCAATGCAAAAATTCAAGTATAATACGACAAATAGTACTGAGTGCTCGGTGCTCATCATTTTAGATAAATTTAATCGCTTCGCTCAAAATTTATAAAATTATGGCAGATTGTTTATTCTGTAAAATAGTAAAAGGAGAGATACCCTCGGAAAAAATCTACGAAGACAAGGCTGCTTTTGCATTCTTAGATATTCATCCATTAGCTCCTGGGCACACGATCGTAGTGCCCAAGGTTCATGCCGAAAACATTCTGGATTTGCCGGAGATGGTCGTGGGCCCGCTATTTTTAGGAGTCAGAAAAGTAACCGCAGCTCTTAATTTAGCCATCAAGCCTCATGGCTTTACAATAGGCATAAACCACGGTAAAGTAAGCGGACAAGCGATAGACCATCTCCATATCCACCTTATCCCCAGATTTGAGGGGGATGGAGGAGGATCCATACATTCGGTGGTGAAAAACCAGTCTTCGGAATCGGTCTCCGCTATAAAAGAAAAAATAATAAAGTTTATTTAATGTCAGGCATAGCCGTAAAAAAAAGAGACGGAGAAGCTCCCAGCTCGCTTATCCACCGCTTTACTAAGAGAATCCAGCAAAGCGGAGTTTTGCGTGAAGCGAGAAAGAGGCGCTTCTCCCACCGCAGAGTAACTAAAAACAAGCGTCATATTTCCGCTATGTATAAGTCCGAGAAAACAGCCAAGGTATTAAGCGATAGGAAATTGGGCCTCTTGTAATATGGACCTCCTCGAGAAACTAAGTTCTCAAATAAAAGAAGCCATGAAGGGGGGTGATTCTTTTAAAGTTGGTACGCTTCGCATGGTAGTTTCTGCTGTTAAAAATCGTGAGATAGAAAAAAGAGCCAAATCATCCGACCCATTAACCGAAGAGGAGATAATGGAAGTGTTGCGCCGTGAGGTTAAAAAAAGGAGAGAATCAATCGAGATTTACGGCAGCGCTGGCCGTGGTGACCTCAAAGAGAAAGAAGAGTTGGAACTTAAAGTTATTCAGTCATATCTTCCTTCAGAACTCACTGAAGCAGAAATAGAAAAAATTGTTGCCCAGGCTATGTCTGGAGGAGAGCGTGAGCTGGGTAAAATTATGAAGGCGGTGAAGGAGATGATTGGTGGTAGAGCCGACGGCAAGCTTGTTAGCGAGATTATTAAAAAGCACTTAGAGGCCTAAGTGAGAAAGAGTGAGGAACAAAAGAGGCTTGAACTTCTGGCTTGTGAAGTATTGGGCTATCTACACAAAAAAGATTCTTATGCCGAGATTAATCTGGTTAAATCCCTACAAATGAGGAAGCTTAATCTTCGGCATCTTGGCAAAGACAAGACTACTAATGTCTTGTCTTTTTCACATCCCTCCTGGTTTCCTCGGGTGAGTTCGGGATCGCCGAGGCTACTAGGCGAGGTTTATCTAGATCCCGTATTCATCAAAAAACGAGGCGAGAGTATAGATTATCTTCTGGTACACGGGCTCCTCCACTTGTTAGGTCTAGACCATGGGCGTTATGATGATAGGATAAAGATGGAACGTATGGAAAAGAAGATTTTAAAATGGCTAAAAATAGGATCTTAGGGTTGGACGTCGGATCAAGTTCAATCAGGGCTGTAGTAGCCGAAGAAGAACAGGGCGACAAAGTTTCCCTCGTTTATAGTGTAGAAAGACCCTCTCATGGTTTGAGGCGTGGAGTAGTGGTTGATATGGACGAAGCCGCTTCTTCTATTAACGCCGTCTTACAGGAAGTAAAAAGTTTTTCCAAGGGAGCTATTCACAACATTTATTTGAATCTTGGCAGTTCTGATATTCATTCTCAGATTTCCAGGGGTATCATTGCCGTCTCTAGGGCGAGCTCCGAAATACATCGCGATGACACTTCTAGGGCCATGCAGGCTTCGGAGGCGGTGCATTTGCCATCCAACAGAACTATTCTCCACACGATTACCAGAGAATTTATTGTAGATGGCGTGGCCGACATTAAAGATCCCTTGGGTATGGTGGGAGCCAGGTTGGAAGTAGTGAGTATTATCATTGACGCTTTTGACCCGGCGATTAAAAATCTTTTGAAATGCGTGGAGCTAGCCGGCGGAAGCGTTTCTGGATTGATCTTTAATCCACTGGCATCCGCTCAAGCGGCACTCACCAAAAACCAAAAAGAATTAGGAGTTGTTATGATTGACGTTGGTTACAGTACGACTGGTATAGCAATTTACGAAGAGAATAAATTATTGCACACCACTATGTTGCCGATTGGAGCGGGACACGTGACCAAAGACCTGGCAGTAGCTTTAAAAATCCCGGTGGAAGCAGCGGAGAAACTAAAAATTTCTTATGGCTATGCTGTGGCTAAAGAAGTTCCCGCCAGAGAAACTATAGACTTAAAAAAGATTGATGTGAATCTTAAGGGTACGCCATCAAGAAGATATATAGCTGAAATAATAGAGTCGCGTCTCACCGAGATTTGCGAACTTATCAATAACGAGTTAAGATTAGTAGGTAAAGCGGGGCGATTACCTGGAGGGGTGGTGCTCTCCGGTGGCGGTTCTAAGCTGCCGGGTATAGTAGAACTTTTTAGGGATGAGCTTAAACTGTCCACACAGATAGGTTTGCCGCACCCCGAGTATTTTCCAATGCACTCCAAGGACGTTGCTCCGTTCCTGGAGTCTCCTGAATATGTCACTGTCCTGGGCCTCCTTCTTTGGGGCAGGGAATTTGAGCCTGGCGCAATACGTTTGCCTGGTTTTTGGACTAATATCGTTCAATTTATGAAAAACCTCCTACCTTAAATATGCCTAAAAAGAATAGGAAAAGTCATAAAAAGAGGAGAATAACGGCCCATAAATCCGCTAAGCCTTTCGTTAAAATAAAAGTAGTCGGTATTGGCGGAGCTGGCGGCAACGTTATCACTAGAATGGGGCGCGACTCTATGAGGGGAGTGGAATTCATTGCGATTAATACAGACGCCCAGGATCTAGAGTATTCGGAGGCTAAACAAAAGATACATATAGGTAGGGTTATTACTAAAGGTATGGGCGCCGGTATGAACCCGGATATGGGCCGCCAGGCAGCTGAAGAAAGCCAGGCTGACATTGCCGAGGCCTTGCAGGGAGCGGATATGATCTTTCTGGCCGCTGGATTTGGCGGAGGTACGGGGACAGGAGCGACGCCGGTGGTGGCCGACATTGCCCGCGAGACGGGGGCGCTAGTGATTGCCATTATCACCAAGCCTTTTACTTTTGAAGGATCGCAGAGAATCAGAATTGCCGAAGAAGGAATTATAAGACTGAAAGATAAAGTGGATACGATGATAGTGATCCCCAACGACAGAGTCTTCAGTGTTATAGACAACGAAACTCCAATCTTAAAAGCTTTTGAAAAAATAGACGACATATTAAAAAGCGCGGTTTCCGGCATCACAGAAGTTATTGCTTCGGCCGGACTCGTGAATGTGGACTTCGCTGACGTAGAAGCGATTATGGGGGATTCTGGAACAGCAGTAGTTGGTGTGGGTGTTTCTGAAGGCAAAGAACGGTCAATTAAAGCAGCGACACAAGCAGTGAACTCGCCGCTACTAGAAACTTCTATTGATGGAGCCAAGGGAGTTTTATTTTGTATTGCAGGTGGCAGAGATTTAAAAATGGTAGAGGTTAGCGAAATCGCAAAAATAGTTACAGAAAATGTTGATTCGGGGGCGAAAATAATTTTCGGAGCTTACAGCGACAGGAAATTAAAAGCCGGACAGATTAAAGTCACATTAGTAGCCACCGGGTTTAATGGTTTATCTACCAAAAGAGAGAGTAATTTAAGTTTGTTTACTGGTAGAGATGGTAGGAAGGCGTCTGAAACAAAAAGAGAAGAGCCTAAGTTAGATTTTAATAAGGAAGTTGATAACCCAGAGTTCTTAAAAAAGACGGAAGCCGAACCTATCAAGAAAGACGATGATGTTTGGGATATACCGACATTCTTAAGGAAGAAGAGAAAATAGATAGGGCTTACGCAATTGGCGAACTACTTCGTTAAAACCTCCGTTCGTCCTTTACCGTATTATTAAAAATACGGCTCAGTTCGATGCTCGGTTTCGCCTCGTACTTCATCCAATTGCGTAAGCCCTAAAATTTAATCTAGGCTCGGCGCGGGGGTTGCCAACCTATTGTCAAATATTGTCATAGCCCCTATCTAATCCAAAAACCTAAATTTTATGAGGGTCTTCACCACCGTCTCAGCAGCCCTTGGCGTTTATCCACAAGCACCGTGCTAAGATAGAGCAAGCGTCGGGAAAATAAAAATAAAAAGGAACATGATAAAGGACGTAGCCACCAAGAAAAGGGACGAACAAGTAAACAAGACATTTTCGGAGAACGCTCTAAAGATGATGAGAAAAAGATATTTGGCTACGGATGAAAACGGCAAACAAGAGGCGCCAGCGGATATGTTCCACCGTGTGGCAAGTGCTATTGCGGAAGTAGAGAAGGACTACAAGCACGACGCTAAGTTTATTAAGAAAGTTGAAGAAGATTTCTTCAGCATTATGTCCACTAAGGAGTTCACTCCGGCGGGCAGGACACTCACTAACGCCGGCGCAGGCACTCCTTTAATCGCTAATTGCATAGTGCTTCCTATTCATGATTCAATGGAAAGTATTTTCCAGACCTTAAAGGACGCTGCTCTTTTGCAACAGGCTGGATCGGGTTTGGGATTTTCTCTGGACGAATTACGGCCAGCGATGTTCCCGACAAAAAAATCTCGCGGAGTTTCTTCTGGGGCAGTTTCGTTTTTAAAAGTTTACAACGAAGCTTTTGGAACGATTAAACAACAAGGCAGACACGGAGCCAATATGGCGATGATAAGCGTGGACCACCCGGACTTTTTGGATTTCATCCGCTCTAAAGAAGTGGAGGGAGAAATAAGAAATTTTAATATTTCCATCAAAGTTACTGATGAATTTATGCGTTTAGCTTCGGAGGCTCCAGAGACTCCCTGGTTTTCCACTTGGAAAGGAGAAAAAATTAAACCTAGAAAAATTTTACGTCATCCCAACGGCAGTGTTTACGGTTACGAAGAATTAGATATGACTGTAGGGGATGTCATGGGAGAGATCGTAAACTATGCCTGGAAGAACGGAGAACCCGGAATAGTTTTTATTGATACCATCAACAAAAACAATCCTTTACCCGGGTTAGGCCGTATTGAGTGCTCCAACCCCTGTGGCGAGCAATTTTTACACCCCTACGACAACTGCAATTTAGGGAGTATTAACCTAGCTGTCTTCGTTAAAGACGGCAAGATGGACTGGGCGAGGCTTAAATTCGTTACTAGAACCTCAGTCAGAATGCTGGATAATATCATAGATAGGTTCGATTTCCCAGTACCCCAGGTAACTGAGTTAGCTAGAAAGAACAGGCGTATTGGCCTTGGCATTATGGGTTTTGCTGACCAGCTTTACCAATTAGGCATCAAATATAACTCTGCAGAGGGTATTGCTATGGCTGAAAAGACCATGGCCTTTATTAATAAGGCGGCACACGAGATGAGTCAGGCACTCGCCAAAGAAAAGGCTCCTTTCCCAAACTGGAATCTAAGTGTTTTTAAGAAGAAGAAGATAAAAATGAGAAACGCAGCCTTAACAACAGTTGCTCCTACCGGCAGTATATCTATGATGTACGACACTTCCTCCGGTTGTGAACCCAACTTTGCACTGGCTTATATTAAGCAGGATAAAGACGGAGTTCAGTACCAATACCTTAACTCTCACTTTGAGAAAGAATTAAAGAAGAGAAAGTTTGACGAGGCGACCGTTACTAAGATAAAAGAAGAACTCGTTAAGACCGGCAGTATCCAACGTTTGGATTACCTGCCTAAGGATTTGCGTGATACTTTTGTAATTTCCATGGAAATGACCGGCATTGACCACGTCAGGATGCAAGGAGCTTTCCAGAAGAACGTGGATAACTCTATTTCCAAGACTGTTAATTTCCCATTCAGCGCTACCCACGAAGATGTGAGGCAAGCTTACATTGAAGCCTGGAAGTCCGGTTGTAAGAGCTCCACCGTTTACAGAGACGGTAGCCGCAATGTTCAGATTTTGAATTTAGGTACAGGAGAAAATATTATTTCCACAACCAGCGATCCTAAAAAGTTGGCTAAAGCAGAAAGCACGAAGTCTATAGATTTAGCTGTTGATATGAATCGCCTGGAGCCCAGGAAGAGGCCTGAAACTTTGTCGGGTAAAACTTATAAGGTGAAGACAGGTTACGGTAATCTCTACGTGACAGTTAATAATGACGAAGTTGGAGTACCCTTTGAAGTCTTTGCCACTATTGGTAAGAGTGGAGGTTTCTTTCAGGAACAGTCCGAGGCAATATGTCGACTTATCTCGCTTTCACTCCGCTCAGGCATAAAAGTGGAAGAAATCATTGACGACTTAAAGGGTATCAGGGGGCCGATGCCGACCTTGACTCCTAAGGGAACTGTACTTTCTCTACCCGATGCTATTGGCAGGATTTTGGAAGAGCATGCGAGAAACGGAGAGCAGACTGGATTGTTTGAAGGTGTTATGGTTGAAGCAAACGTTGGTAAGGTAGAAACCCAGGGTGCCGCCACGATTGCTGTCTTGACTACAAATCCAGGAGCCAAAAAGAAAGTCAGCTTAGCTGATTACGGCAATCCAGTGGGTTGTCCTGACTGTGGAGAAAGACTTACCATGGCCGAAGGCTGTATAAGTTGTAAGAGCTGTGGCTTCAGCCGCTGTACTTAAGCCTTGGCGATAGTTTCTCTGATCTCAGATGTGGCCGATAATGGATTGACCCCAACTATGCTTTATACCCTTAGAAGGTCCTCGGGTTGATAAAAACAGCTAAAAGAGTAAGCTTATGTTAAAGCCGCTATAGCGGCATTTAATATGCCCAATTTAAGCGAATCTATAAAGAAATTAGCCGAAATTGCCTCTAAGGCAGGCGATAAGACACGGGTTAACGGAGAGGATGATACTATCAACGTTGACGACGTGGCGGCTCGCGTAGCTTCATTCTATGAAGCTATCCGGGGGATAGTGGATTGGAGGGAAGAGCACCTTTTAAGGAAAACAGCTATAGAGAGAATTTTAAAGCGCAGGTCGCTCTTACAGAGCGATATGACCGGCGAAAATGGAACCGACGCGGCCGAACAATTTTTAAGAGAACTTATTAGGGGCGGACATTTCCCGAACCATGCCATCCCATTAGAAAAGGTTGAAGAGATCAGGCAGGTTTTAAATAAACACGCCTATATTTTGAAAAATAGCGGTAATGGCGAAAGGAAAAAGAGAGAGGAGTTTAATAAGTGGTTTGTGCAGATGGCTTCCTACGAAGTGGAGATTACTCTAGACCCACATGAGAAAGAATTGGCTTTGGTGGATTTTACTACTAAAGATCTTTTGGAGAGAGTAAAGCTGCGTCCAGAAGACAAGAAGCTGATGACAGAAGACGAGAAGAACCTCCAAATTTATGTGGCAGTCCACCGCGTGCTATTTAAAATGGATGATCCTGTTATTGCATATCACCTGTTAGGCAGGCTTTACGGAGACTGGCACAGTCCATCGGAAGGAACTTTGCAGCACGTTACAAATCATATCTGGGGAGTGAAAGAACTTATAGAGAAAACACTTGAGTTTCCTTATGGGGAAAAATTTTACCGTTTAGTAGAGAGACACGATACGCCTTATTTAATCTTAGGAGATATTATCGGTGACAAAGTTGGTTCGTTTAAGAAAGTAACCGAAGATGAGGACGAGTTGGATGTAGAAACAGGCAAAGCCTATAAAGTTAGACTTAATAAGTTAAAAGGTAAGATAAGGCGAGCAGCCATTTACAGCACAGTCTCAATTTTTATCAGCAAAGTTCTCATAGCCCTGCTCCTGGAAATTCCGCTGGATAGATATATACAGGGCCATATTAATACGGCGGCTATCATGACCAGCGTTCTTATTCCCCCGATCCTAATGCTATTCCTCGTTACCAACACCAAGCTGACTTCCGACAAAAACGTGGTTAATGTCAAAAAAGAAGTTAAAGCATTAGTCACCGGAGAGGATAGGATTGATTACTATATTATTTTCCCGAAGCTCAGGAGTACTCTCGCTAGATCTATTTTTGCAATATTTTATTTGTTGAGTTTTGCGATTTCATACGGACTGGTAGCTTGGTTCCTACTGTCTTACGGCTTCGGCCCGTTCTCAGTTCTTATATTCCTTTTCTTTGTTTCCTTAATAGCTTTTGCTGGTACCAAGATTCAGCAAAGAGGCAGGGAGCTCATTGTAGGAGAGGTGAGATCTAGTTTTATCGGAGGTATTCTAGATTTTCTTTTCCTGCCAGTCATCCAAGTTGGCCAGTGGCTCTCTAAGCAATTGGCCCGCTACAACGCAATAGTGTTCATATTTAATTTCCTCATAGAAACTCCTATCCAGGTATTTCTGGAATTCTTTGAACAGTGGAGGAATTTCTTAAGAGATAAGAAGGAAGAGATTCACTAGGGCGTTCCAGCGTGCTTATTATCCAAAATAAGGATTAGAGGTTATCTTCTTCCGGAGAGAGTCTGCCCTCTCCTTGGGACCGAGGAGAGACTTGATTTCTATTTCGTAAGACAGACTCATATTTTTGTGTCTAGATGTTCCATAGAGTACTCCATGGTCGCGTTTATTTTTTTAACCGGGTTAAATATGTTTTGCGGGTCAAATATTTTTTCCGTTTGTTCAAAAAGAAAAAAAATTTTATTGCCGAACATTTCTCTCACAAATGGGCTTCTAGCTAAACCATCATTGTGCTCGGCTGTGATGGAGCCGCCATACTCTATAACTAGTTTATAGACTTGTTTGGAGAGGTTTTCAATTACTTCCTTAGCCTTTGGGTCGGAGAGTTTCATAAGTGGAATAATGTGGAAGTTGCCGTCACCAATATGGCCGGCGACGGTGTAAACAAGGTCATATTGCCTCAAGAGAGCATTCAGTTTAGGCAGGAACTCTGGGAGCTTCTCAGGCTTAACAATAACATCGTCTATAAAAGGCGCGGTTCTTGTGCCCTTCATATGGTGACGGAGTAAGTTGAAACTCTCCCTTCGGAAAGCCCAATATTTTTTAATTTCTTTTTCGGTCTTGGTGACTCTGGTTTTTAATCCCATTCCTTTTAGTGCAATGTTGGCCTGCACGGTCTTTTCGTAGGCCTCTTTGTCGATATCACCGGTAAACTCCGCCATTAAAATGATCTTTGGTATGCCGCCGGAGAGAGCCATCCAGAACTCGGGCAAGAATTGAAATGCCATGGTAAAAAAGTTACCCTTCATTATTTTTATAATGTCGGGCAGGAACTTAAGGCCTATTTTTAGCGTGTTATCGTCGTAGGACTCAAAGCTTTCTGGTTTATAGGCCATAACTTTGTTAACTATTTCCGGCAATAAATTAAAGTCCTTCAGAAATATTATAAGCATGCGGGCGTGCTCTTTAGGCTTAACGAGCCTGAATTTAATTTCGGTTATTATACCCAATGTGCCTTGGGAGCCAACAATCATACGAGAGAGATCAAAAGTTTTAGCAACTTTGTCCATCACGTTCCATAGGAAGTAACCGGAGGAGTTTTTAGAAACCTGGGGTTTGGCGGCTTTTACTTCATCATAGTTATCAGTTAGAAGCCTACTCATCTTTTGGTAGATTTCGGCCTCAAGTGACGTACCTTTTTTCTTTTCTTCCAGTTCCTCAAACGAGAGCTTGCTGAACTCAACTTCGTTGCCATCGGCCAGGACCATTTTTAAACTTTCCACCCATCTTTCGGTTTCGCCGTAGGCTAGGTTTTTTTCTCCACCGGAGTTGTTGCCTACCATGCCTCCTACTGCGCAAAGTTCCCGGGAAGCCGGATAGCTGGGTAGAATATACCCCTTCTCTCTAGTCAACTTATCAAAGTCACGGTAAAAGACCCCTGGTTCGGTAATGGCGTAGCCTCCCGCCCGCGCAGGCAGGTCGCCCACTTCCTTAACGTGATTGAGGTATCTGGTGGTGGAGACAACAACAGAGTCGGTTAATGGGCCGCCGCTCATATCGGTGCCGGCTGCTCGGGGAGTCAAAGAAATCTCAAGTTTCTCTAGCTTCTCTCGGGAGACGAATTTAACCAGATTTTTAATATCATTGACGTCTTTTGGGAAAGTGACTATCTTGGGTTTGATTGCGAAGATACTGGCATCCCGGCTGTACTCATCAAGCGAAGGCTCGTCATCAACCACGTCCCCCTTGAAAAATTGCCTGATCTTTTCTGTTATATTCATTTGGATGTTTTGCTAATTTAGTTAAATATTATATTAATAAGAGGACTAATGGAAATTAAGAGCGGTCAAAAATTGTTTTTGATAGATAAGCCTAAGGGGGTGACTTCTTTCTGGGTAATTAAAGCTTTGAGACAAAAATTGGGTATTAAAAAAATAGGACACGCCGGAACTTTGGATCCACTGGCCTCCGGCTTGATGTTGGTGGGAGTGGGCGATGGAACCAAGGCTCTGCACGAACTCATTAAGCTTCCTAAAGTCTATGAGGCCATAGTTCTTCTGGGCATCAAGACTTCAACAGGAGATATGGAAGGGGAGATTCTGGAAAGAAAGGAGGTTGCGGAGGTTGCCTACGAGAAAGTCAAAGAAGTCCTCAAAAGCTTAATCGGCAAGACTAAACTGAAGGTGCCGGCTTACTCGGCAATTAAAGTCGGCGGTAAAAGGCTTTATAAGCTCGCTAGACGTGGAAGGATAGTGGATTTGCCGGAAAGGGAGATGGAGGTATTAAGCGCCGAACTAAAGGAACTTGAGTGCAAAGACGGCCTTTATTCGGCAAGGATTATTTTTGAAGTCGGCAGTGGGACGTATATCAGATCACTAGCAGAAGAACTCGGTAGAAGGCTGGGGTTTCCAGCAACTCTAGGCGACTTAAGGCGGACACAGATAGGCAAATACAGGGTAGAGGACTCTACCAATATACTATAGTACTGATCAGTATTATAGTATACTGATTGTAGAGGGCTGCATAATATTAACTGGCTAGATTGACTTTCAGGCCCTTTAGTGGTACGATGGTGTTAAGAAATTTCGCAGCAAAGTCATCTCTAAAGTGTTTTGCCCAGAGTTTCGAAGGTTCGAAAAATAAAAATCACAATGCAAAACGATAGAGGTGGTTTTGAGCGCAAGATGTTCCAGGGTGACTGGAAGTGCGCAAGCTGCAGTACTCCGATAACGGAACTGCCGTTTGAGCCAGATCCTGCTAGACTCAGCCAACTTCTCTGCAGAAATTGCCACCGCGAGCGGATGGGCGATAAGCGCGGAGGGGGAATGAGGAGATAATCCAAGTTCAAAAATCCCGGGAAACCCCCGGGATTTTTAGTATTTAAGCACGTCAGTAGTATTGCTCACGTCTCTTGTGAAACGCTTACCGTCTGGAGTAACGCATTGTTCGGGATAACTTTCCAAAACCTTGCCGTAAAACGCGACACAGGTTTCAAAGTCTTTGACCGAGGTTTTTACAATCTGTTGGAAATCAGACGTGAATTTAAATGCCGCGAAGAAACCCCAGGCCAAAGCCAAGACAATAACTGCCAAGAAGCCGAAGAGAAGCCTTTTAAAAAATTTGTTCATCATAGTTATGAATTATAACATTCTCGTTTTTTATGGAAACTAAAAAGCCCCCTCACAGGACTCTTTAGAACGTTACGATAACGTTATTATACTACATTCCTTTCTTAGTGGCCAAGCCGTAGAGTTCGTAAACCGCGGCTGCCCCAACAAGAACATAGACTACCGACAAAAGTATAGGCCAATTACCTAATACCATACTGACTATATTCCAACTTGAACCCATGAGATTGCCAACACCGACAAGCCCCCAGTTCAAACCTCCTACAATGAGAAGGACTTTGGATAGTTGTTCCATTGTTTAAAGGCGTTTTTAAATCGACCTTTAACTGCCTTTAACTGTATCATGCCCTGTATTCGTTCGCATTAGCTCTCGTGGTATGATTAAAACAACAGAAAAGTAACGTTGATATCTTTAGTATTATAAGTAATTATATGTAGGGAATGAAAAGAGCAGTTATTTTTGGGAATCTCGCCGTTATAGCCGGCATTTTTATTTTTTTATGGAGCGGATCACTCTTTGGCGCCGGAGAGACGGTTAGATTTGTCGTGCCTTTTGGAACCACCGATAAAAATACTGTTGCGTATGCCGCGGGCATTCTTCGTGACAAGGATGTCATAAAAAGTGCCTGGGCTTTCAGGGTAATAAGTACTTTCTATGGTTTGAATGGCGAGCTGCAGCCTGGGGCTTACGTTTTTATTAAGGGCTGGAATAATTTTACGGTTGCTGCGTCTTTAAGGTCCCCGGAAGAAGTCTGGGTGGTTATACCTGAGGGAGTGAGGAAAGAAGAGATTGCCGATATCGTAGGCAAAAAGCTTAATTGGAGCGTGGCGGAAAGACAGCAATTCATAGATTACGATTCGTCTAAATCCGATTACTTTGAAGGAACATATTTCCCGGATACATACCTTATCCCCATTAAAGACGCTCCCACTGACGTAGCTCTCAGGCTCAAGTCAAGGTTTAATGAGGAGCTCACAAAACACAGCAGCGACTTGACTAGGCAAAACATTAAATGGACTACGGCGCTTAAAATCGCCTCTATTATCCAAAGAGAGGCTGCCGGTAAAAACGATATGCCTCTCATCGCGGGAATAGTCTGGAACAGGCTACTGCAGAATATGAAGTTAGATATAGATGCTACCTTGCAGTACGCTAGGGGTGATAATGGAGATGGCTGGTGGGCACCGCTCATGGCAGAGGATAAGAATATAGATTCACCTTATAATACTTACTTATACGCAGGTTTGCCGCCGCACCCTATAGGTAATCCTGGCGCGGATGCCATGTTGGCAGCCTTAAATCCACAGAAAACTAACTGCCTTTACTATCTTCACGATAATAATGGAGCAATCCACTGTTCGCCAACCTACGAGGGACACATAACCAACATCCAGAAGTACCTTAGATAAGTCCTATAATATAAAGTAATGAGGGATAAAGCTGGAATTAGAATAAATAAATATTTGCGGGATCAGGGAGTAGCCTCTAGAAGGGAAGCCGATGAACTGATACGCGCCGGCAGTGTTTTTATTAATGGCATGAGAGCCGAGATGGGGGCACTTATCGGTAATCAGGATAAAGTCACCCTTAAAGGAGTTAAAGACAAAGAGTATATTTATTTGGCTTACTACAAGCCAAGGGGTATTCCCACTCAGTCCAATAAGGAAGAGAGTGTTATAGAAGAGTGGAGAGAGGACGGCCTATTCCCGATAGGTAGGTTGGATAAGCAATCCGAGGGACTCATTATACTAACTAATGATGGCAGGATAACCTCTAAGATTCTTGGGGCAGATAGTGAATTTGAGAAAGAATACCTGGTCAAGGTGAAGGAGCATCTAAGGAGCGGAGTGGAGGGGATTATAAAGAAGGGTATGATGACCGAGACTTTTGGGAGACTTTTGCCGGCTGAAGCTAAAATAGTTGGGAACAGCGAAATTAAAATAGTTTTGCACGAAGGCAAGAAGCACCAAATAAGAGTGATGCTTGGTGAACTAAACTACACAGTGACGAGCCTTAAAAGATTGAGGGTGGGAGAAATAAAGTTGGGTAACCTGAAGCCGGGGGACACAAGAAAACTAACCTATAAAGAAGTAGAAACTTTCTTTAAGTAGATGAAATTTAAATTACCCAAATGACACTGGCTTTAGTCAGTTATCTTTGCATTCTCATCGTTTCTACTTCTGCACGTTTGGTTAATTGGTCAGCTACAGCGCGGGCCAGGTCGTAGTCCATCAGGGGAATTATTTCTTCGTCAGCTGTTGATTCTACTTCACTTGGAGTATCCAAGTCGGTAGTGGTAGCTATCACAACATTGCCTACACCAATAAGTCTTTGTATGGGAGATTGGTGAATTTCCACAGTTTGAACGCGACGGAATGGAATAGCAATTTCTTTCTTATTCAAAAGACCACTTATTATCCTTAAAGAAGATTCGTCTAGCATTACTTTAGCTAACTTATATTTAAGTTTTGCGATGCCGAAACCCCCGAAGCCTAAAGTCACACCAACAAAAACAGCGCCAAGCATGCCTAAGTTAAGAATTTCGCCGATAGACTGGCCAGCAACGAAATTGGAACCAATTGTCATATTTAAAATCCCTAGGGCAATCGCGGCAACAAGAAAAATAACGGCAAATGAAGTTTGCTTAATAATAAAAATCGCATAAGTTTTTTTACCTAAGTCGTAATATTTCCCGTTTTCTATTTCCATTTGAATTTAAGTTTTTCTCCTCCTTATAAATATTATCTACCCTCGTGTTCTTTACTGACGGCGAAATAAATTTCAAGAAGAGCGAAGAGCAGACTCAAGATGAGTGGCCCCAATAAGAATCCAAGTGGACCAAAAAAACTTATACCACCCAAGATGGAAAGAAGAATAAGAAATTGGTGAAGCCGCATACCTCGGCTAGCAAGCTTCGGCCCCAAAAAGTTATCAACGAGTCCCACTGCCGTCATCCCCCAAAAAAGAAGACCAACCGCGGAAAGAGTTTCTCCACTCAAGTATAGATAGAGGATAGCCGGGAGGAGTACCAAGGCTGTTCCAATGCCGGGAATTAATGCGGCGATTGCCGCAATGCTGCCCCAGAGCGTCGCATTGGGGACTCCGAAGAGAGCGAACCCGATTGCAGTTAATACGCCTTGAACGAGCGCCACCGCAAGGTTTCCCCTAATGACTGAGTTAATTGCTAAGGCGAGTTTGTCAAAAATTGTTTCATCGTGAATATCTTGTAACGGGCTTAAAATGATAATAGCCGTTTTTAGTTTGTGGCCATCCTTAAATAAGTAATATATGGCGATGAGGAATATAAAGATGCCCACCACTACTTTTACAAAACTCGCAAAGAGCGGACCAAGATGCTGGAGTAACCAGCTTAACCCCTGCTTCAAGTACTCGTTGACATTGAGGGAGTCTATCGGCACGGGAGAAAATCTCATGAGGCTCTGTATGATATCACTCACGTTGCGAGAAAGATCGGTTGCGCCGCCGTTGCTGACGAGAGAAGAATAAAGCTGTGTTGCTTCCTGGAAAATCTGTACGCCTAAAAATATGAGAGGCATAATAATAACGATAAGAACGGAGATGGTGGCGAGAAGAGCCGACAGGGCGCTTCTCCCTCGCGTAATAACGAGAGCATGCTTATGAACTGGTTCAAAAACAGTTGCAAAAATTATTGCCAAGATAAGCGTGTAAAGAAAAGGTTTAAAAACGAAAAAGGCAAGAATAAAAATTCCCACTAAGATAATGAGCAAAAAATATAGTTCTGACTTTTGGTTGTTCATCCCGTTAGAAACTTCCATAGTATTTATAAAAGAAGATTATACACTTCATAAACTCTATTATAACAGAGTTTCTAATGGAACTCACAGGCATTTATACTGATTTTCTTCGGTAAAAGAATTTGCGCGTTTCCTCAACCAGGATGATTGACGCAGCGATTGAGATGATTATAACCCATTCCGAGAGCTCAAGCGGAGTGGTATGCAAGAATTTCTGCATAAACGGATTATAGACCGCAAATAACTGCAAGAAGATAACAACCATTGTCGCGCCGACAAGGAACATATTAGAAAATGGATTCATTTGAAAAATTGATTTGCTTTCTGATCTGCAATTCCATGCGTTGAACCATTGAAAGACTGCCATGGTCGTAAGAGCGATGGTCCATCCCTTAGCTAGGTCTGCTTCGAAATACTGGCTGAAAAGATAGAGTGTTCCTAGTCCCATTACTGGGGCCATCATCAACATCCGTCGCGCCATAAAACCGTCCACAATCCATTTTTTAGGCCGCTCAAATTTTCCTTGCATAAGTCCTTTTTCTTTTGGCTCCATAGCAAGAGCCGCAGTCAGAAACCCATCTGTGATAAAATTAAGCCAGATAATCTGCGACGGCAAGAGTGGAATTGGCCAACGCAAAATTAAAGCGCCCATGATATTAATCACCTCTCCCATACTAGTAGAGAAAAGAAAGGTAAGGACCTTCTTAACAGTCTTGTAAATGCTCCTCCCTTCTTCAGCGGCTGAAACTATACTTGCAAAATTGTCGTCTAAAAGCACGATGTCAGATGCTTCCTTGGCCACCTCTGTCCCGATTTTCCCCATCGCGACGCCAAGGTCGGCTGCAACAAGTGATGGGGCGTCATTCACGCCGTCTCCGGTCATGGCTACAACTTCACCTCGTTTGCGATAGGCTTGAATAATGCGAAGCTTGTGATCTGGTGTAACCCGCGCAAAGACAGTGGTGCGGGCGAGTTTCTCCGCCAGCTCCTCATCAGACATTTTATCGATTTCTTCTCCCGTAAGAACGCCGTCGCCTTCACGCCAGATGTCTGCCTCTTTGGCAATTGCCTGCGCGGTGAGACGGTGATCACCAGTGATCACCACCACGCGCATATCCGCCTCTCGCACTCTTTGCATTGCTTCTTTAACTTCGGGACGGAGCGCGTCATTCATACCAAAAAAACCTACGAATGTTAGCGGTGGTATTGTGTCGGAGTTAACACTTCGGTCAACATCGGGATTGATAGCGTAGGCAAGCACCCTAAACCCTGTTTTCGCAAGTTTATGGAATACTGCTTCAAGTTCCTTTTTCTTCTCCTCATTAAGAGTTTCGGTTCCATCTTTGTGCCAGAATTTTTTACAAAGCTCTAGCACTTTCTCCGGTGCACCGATGATAGTAAGGAAATTTTTCCCGTCAACCGCTCGAATTGTGGTGTGATACTTTTTTTGATAATCAAACGGTAATTCAAAAATTTTCGGCGTTTCCTGTTCTAGTATGTCGTGACGAAATCCAATCTTTTCAGATAATACCAACACCGCCGCTTCAGTGGGATCACCCGCAATTTTCCATGTGTCGGTTTCCTCCTGAAAAGAAAGCCGTGCACTTGTGCAGAACGCCGCGATTCTTCCGCTAAAAAGAAGCTCGGGGTGGTTTAGTGGATTAATATTTTTACCATCAAAAGTTGCTTCGCCTTTTGGCTCGTATCCATTACCTGCGATGTCAAAAATCTTACCGTCTACATACACGCGCTGAATAACCATCTCGTTTCTAGTGAGAGTCCCAGTTTTATCCACAGCTATAATTTTTGTTTGCCCCAATGCTTCCACCGCTTGCAATCGTTTCACTAGCACATTGCGCTTCGACATTCGGAAAACGCCAGTTGCCAAAACTAAAGTCATTACAATTGGCAGACCTTCTGGAATTATAGAGACCGAAAGCGCCACCACAGTGGTGAACATTTCTTTAAGAGATTTGCCAGAAAGAATGCCGAGAATAATTAAGGAGACACTGATGACGGCCGCCGTAATAACAATAATCCGAGAAAGATATCGGATATTTGTTTTCAGGGGAATCTCGGTATCAATGGAGGATATTTTCTGTGCAATTTTCCCGATTTCTGTTGTGAGTCCAGTAGCCACAACAACCGCAGTGCCGATACCAGTCAAAACATGCGTGCCTTTGAATATCATATTTTTCTGATCCGCCACTCCAAGATTTTCGGCTGGCAATACTATATTTATTTTAGTCACCGGTTCCGATTCTCCAGTGAGACTTGCCTCATCTATCTTCAAAGTATTCGCGAAAACAATCCGCGCATCAGCTGGAACTTTTTCTCCTTCCTGTAAAATAATAATATCCCCAGGTATTACCATGCTATCCGGGACTATAAGTTCTATACCATCGCGTAATACCGTGGCGCTAGTTTCGGAGAACCTTTTTAAGGCAAGAAGTGTGTTTTGCGCTTTGCCTTCTTGAATTGTCCCAACAACCGCATTAAAAAGAAGCACCGCAAAGATAATTGAAGCGTCAATAGCTGATCCCATCGCAAAAACAGTACCCGCTGCAGCCAAGAGGATGTAAATCAGCGGACTTTGAAATTGCCGCAAGAAAATAAGTGGCAGACCATCTACCTTCCCTTCTGGAAGATAATTCCGTCCATATTTTTGAAAACGTTCCGCCGCCTCTTCTTTTGTTAGGCCACGCTCACGCGAACGGAGTGCAAGAAGAACATCTTGGACTGTTTTTGTATGCCATCTCGCCTGTGCTAAAGCTTCGGTGGGCAGGGTAATTTGTTGCATTATCGGCGTAAGATTATTTGATTAGGGATAACTCTATTTTGGCTTGTCTGCCAGCAGGCAGGTGTTCCGCCAATTTGGTGGTTTACCCCGTGACAAATTATATAAACTTTACTGGCTTCGTTTGTTGAGATTAAAACCGGAGTAAGCGAGAAGGCTGGAGCCCACGAACGCTACCCAACTCACCCACCGTGGAACTGTCCATCCACCCATTGACGCTTCCCATCCTGTAAAGATTCGCGTCAAGTGCAGAACGGCGATTATAACAAAGATAAGCGTTGTTACGGCAAAGTAAGTCTTTTGATTCATAGTAATTTTTTCTTCTAACCTATTTATAGTACCGACCTTTAGTTAATAGTTTATCTTATATATAAGAATACCATATTTAACAGGTTATTTTTATTTTTGCTCCTCGGGTAGGGATCGAACCTACGACCGTCGCCTTAACAGGGCGCCGCTCTACCGCTGAGCTACCGAGGAATCTGCTGTTTGATAAATTCTCTTCCCCGATAGCTTTTTAACTGCTCTTCTCGTTTCAAAGCAATTGTCCTATCGGGAACGTTCTCAGAATATATTAATGTCCACTCTCCGTCAAAGCGGGAAGTATAACTGCCCTCAAAGGCTTTATTTTTATGAAGTTTCAATCTATTTTCTAAATCGTCAGTCTGCCCTATATATACTTTTTTGTGGTCTACGTTATAAATTGCGTACACTGTATACATCGTTTATATTTATGTAATTAGCCGTTCTACCTCCGCCAGCCGGCGGAGAGCTACTGCGGAATACGGTGAAAAATATAACAGATATGACCATTAACGTTATCGTTGAAACTCCAAGGGGCTCAAGAAATAAATACGAATATGTTTATAGGAGGCAATATTGTATAATTAAAGGAAGATTAATATAAAAAAATATGAAAAAAATACTAATTACATTAGCCTTCTTTTCGTCGTTTAGTTTCGTAGCGCTTGGTGTCGCTTTAGCCCAAGGTACCACCAACACCAGTACTGACACCGGAGTTCAGACACAAGACGCAACTACAGCCGACCTTGGTGTGGAGAATCCCGGACTGCTCCCAACTAACCCTTTTTACTTCGTTAAAGAATGGGGCAGGGGGATAAGAATGGTTATGACATTTAACCGGGTTTCCAAGGCCCAGTATGAAGAGAATATCACTAACCAAAAGGCAGCTGAACTTAAGAAAGTTCAAGAGTTAAATCCAGGCAACGATGAAGCTCTAGAGAGAGCCATTGATAACTACAATCAAAGCGCCTCTAACCTCAAAGATAGATTGAACAATTTACAGCAGACTTCCAACAACCCGCGGGTTGATGTTCTTCTTGACAAGCTTACGCAAAGGGCCTTAAAGCACGAAGACCTTATGGAGCAACTCAAAGAAAAGAATCCGAACCTTGCCAAGCAGTTTGATATAGCCAAAGAAAGTATCAGCGAGTCTCTGAAGACCGTGGTAGAAAAACTTGATACTCCTGAAAAATTGAAAGAGAGAGTTCAGAATATCATCCAAGCCCAGACAGACGGCGACAACAAAGAAATAAAGGCCCTAAACATCCTCAATAAAATAGGAGAAAACGCCGTGAGTCCAGATGTCATTATGAAAATCACGGAAATCAGGAATGAACAAATAAAGAAGCTGGAAGTAAAATTTAAAGAAGGAGAAATTTCTACCAGCGATGCTGTTAATCTGATTAAAAATTTGCGGCAGTCCGATGCCGATAAGTTGAGGATTCTATCCGATCTTCAAAATACGACCACTAATGTTGAGCTGAAGTTTAAATTACGGGTTTTGGCTCCGCAAGTTTTCAAGGAAACAGAAAATTCAGATGAAGATTCAGGAGAGAATTTACAGGAAACTGCAGAAAATATGATTGAACGGGCAACTGAACTTTTAAATAAGGTACGGGCAAGGGTTTCTGCTAACACCGATTTATCAGCTAAGACAGACAGCTCTTTAACGGATATAAATGGTATTCTGGACGAAGCAACCAAGGCTTTTGTCTCCGGTAATTACATCGCGGCCTTTCAGGCAGCTAGCCGAGCTTATGCTTTGGAAAAGAACTTAATCATCAGGCTTAGCCCGACTTCAAATCCGGCAAAAGTCATTAATAAGGGAGATAATAAAGATAATGATGGGAAAAGGCCCAAAAAAGTAGAGACTTCAGAGACAAGGAAACAATCGCCGACATCCGGAGGCGCTTCATCCAAGTTTGAAGCTACTCCACAGATAAATATTTCTACCGACTCCATCAAAGTAGAAACGGATAGCGGTGCGGTTATTACTATTTCTAGAATTTGGGATGTTGTGATAACTGATGAAAGCTTTTCTCCAGTTGAGCTTAAAGTAAAAAAGGGAGACACAGTCGTCTGGACAAATAAAGGAAGCAATTCCAGCTGGCCTGCATCCGCTGTACACCCAACACACGATGTCTATCCGGAGAAGGGCGGCTGTATAGGCTCAACTTTTGATGCCTGCAAAGGGCTTAATTCAGGAGAGACATTCAAGTTCGTTTTTAACCAAGTTGGTTCTTGGAAGTATCACGATCACCTTAATTCAGCTCATACAGGCGTAATAATTGTCGAGTAAGTTGGATTATTTTACCCTAAGCGATCGTTCTGAATAAAAATCATAAGGCCCTTAAGCCAAATCTTGAAAGCCTTTTTAGGCGGCATGATAGAACAGAGATAATTTATTTCAACCAGTCCTTTAGCTATCCAGCATGGCCAACCGGAAATTACCAAAGGTCCGACACAGCCCACAGCATATTTACCTCCGACAGGAATTATGTAGGGATAATTTTTAAACGGTTTAAAGATAAGCTTCGGTTCTTTCCCGCGCAGTTCCAAAATAATATTTTTAGCCGCCACCTTAGCCTGCTGCAACGTGGGCTGGACTAACATTGGCGTTAAGTTACCGGAGGCGTCACGGGCGCAAATAGCGTCGCCTATGCCGTAGATTCGGCCATAGATTTTCAGGCTAGGATCTTCAGGAATACAGATTAAGTTATTGGAAGCTTCGGAACGGCCTTTGTTTTCCAGCTTTAACTTCATAGTTTGGAGAATAGAGTTAGCCTTTACTCCGCCTGCCCAGATAAAGACGTCATATGGAACTTCACGCCCACTTTTCAGTGAGACTAAGTTGGGTGAGACTTTGGTTACGGTTTCGTTGTCTAGAGTTTTAACTCCTAGCCTGGCAAGGCGCTTTGAAACCAGGCGGACCACGTTTTTATCATAACCAGAGAGTATAGTTGGGTCAGCGTTAATTAAAGTGATTACGGGATTGAATTTACTCCTAGTCATTTTAATTTCGTTAAACCAGTTTTGTATTTCTGCCGAGAGTTCAACCCCAGTTGAACCTCCGCCTCCTACGGCTATTTTGATATCTTCCTTTCCATCTAAAAGAGCCGCAATACTATCGCGAATTTCCAGGGCGTTAACGAAAGACTTTATTTCCAGAGCATTCTCCTTAAGTCCGGGAATATCAAAAAAATTACTCTCCGAGCCCAGGGCTACTACCAGAAAATCATATTTCAAAGAATCACGGTCTAGAAAGTGAATGTCTCCTTCGCTTATATCAATGTCAGTTACATCCGCCTTAATGAACTTAACGTGCCTACTTTCAACGATGTCGTCTACATAGTAAGTGATAACGTTGTGTAGATCTAAATGGTTGGCCACTGCTTGAGAAGTGGTGGCGGCTTCGTACAGTAAAGCGTGGAAAGTATGGTAATGGTTCTTATCTATCAGGATGATTTCATGGTCTTTACCAACTTCCCGGCCTAAAATCATAGCTGTTCTTAAACCTCCGAAACCCGCTCCAATAATTACGATTCTTTTTCCCATAAGTATCAATATCCTATATAATTACAGCGTAATTGTGAAATGGATAATATAGTACTTCTTTCAATACTTGGCGCGCTTGTTATATTTATACTTCTTTCTGGAGCTGTTCTTTATTTAGTAATGTCATCAAGGAAACAGGGAGGAGAGAGCGATGTTATCACTCAACTGAACCAACTTATAAGCGACCGTTTAAAGGAAAACAAAGATGCTACTATGTCCGTTCATGGCCAAGTGGAGAGTTTCACTAGAGGCATGAGCGACTTACGTAATCGTGTGGAGCAAGTGCAGGAATCTGTGAAAAGCGTTGTTTCGTTTCAAGATATATTTAAATCTCCGAAGCTTCGAGGCAACTGGGGGGAAGCGTCTCTGGAATCATCACTGGGCCAATATTTCGGCAAAGATCAGTATGAGATTCAGCATTATTTCATATCTGGCGAGGCAGTGGACGCAGTCCTCAAGCTCCCGAATAATCTGATACTCCCAATAGACTCCAAATTTAACTGGGAGAATTTTGAAAAAATGATAAAAGCTGACAATGATATTAATCGTGATATACACCGCAAACAGTTTTTGTCCGATGTGAAAAAGAAAATAGACGATATAGCCAATAAATATATCCTGCCATCAGAAAACACTACCGATATGTCCCTGATGTACGTACCGGCGGAATCGATCTACTACGAGCTTGTCAGCAACATAGAGGATGTTGATATTCCTAAATACGCCAGATTGAAAAAAGTTGTTTTAGTCTCTCCGAACACTTTCTATCTGACAGTGAGCGCAATACATCAGTGGTTTCGCAATGTGGAGGTTAGCGGGCAAACCAAGGAGATAATGAAACGTTTGGAAAGATTAAGAATAGACGGCGAAAAATTGGATGAAGAATTTAGGGTGCTTGGCAAGCATATCAGTAACGCCAGCGGCGCTTATGGTTCAACTGAAAAACGTTTGGGACTGATAGTTGAGCGTGTTAAGAACATAGTTCTGATAGGAGAGAACGAACTGGAAAGAGTAGCTGGGGAAGACGTTGCCATAGAGCCGGAGGCCCTAGATTTCCAGAATGATAATGAAAAACGAGTTAACTAAGTGTAAGTGACGGAAGTTACTGTTTAGAGCGAACCCTAAAAACCTTGACAATGCGCTCTACAAATCTTAAGTTGTTGATATGAATTTAAGACCCCTTTTTAATAAAGTATTTTTGGAATTGCCCGTGGAAGAGAAAGTTACCAAGTCAGGCATTTTTATACCCGACACGGTCGGCAACGAAGACCCTGTCCAAGCTGAAGTTGTGGCTGTGGGCCCGGGAAGACTGAATGATAAAAATGAGAGAGTACCTATGGCCGTTAAAGTTGGAGATAAAGTTCTAGTCAGGAAATATGGTCTGCGAGAAGCGGAGGTAAGCGGAAAAAAGTATCTGATTGGAGACGAAGACGATATATTGGCCGTGATAGAAGGATAAATAAGTATGGCACCCCGCAACTCTGACGAGTGCGGGATGCTCATATTTGTAGATAAATTAAAATAAATTTATATAAATATGGCAAAAGAAATTAAATTTGACGAAAAAGCGAGAGAATCGCTGAAGAAGGGAATAGATAAACTAGCTCAGGCCGTCAGGATGACTTTAGGGCCCAGAGGGCGGGCCGCGGTTATAGAAAAAAGCTACGGCGCTCCGCAGGTAACTTTTGATGGAGTTACAGTTGCCAAAGAAGTTGAACTGGAAGATAAGTATGAAAACTTGGGAGCCAGTTTTATCAAGCAAGCTGCCGAGAAGACTAATGACAATGTCGGAGACGGCACAACTACCGCTGTCGTTCTGACACATTCCATCATAGAAGAGGGAGAGAAAGCTATCAGAGAAAAAGGTTTTAATGTTATTCAGCTAGCAGAAGAGCTTAGGCGGGCTTCCGAGGAAGTGGTGGCGGAACTGGAAAAGCAGAAAGAAGTTATTAACGACCAAGGGAAGATTGAAGAGGTTGCTAGGCTTTCTGCCAAGGATTCCAACATTGGCAAACTTATAGCGGAAGTGATGCATAAGATCGGCAAAGAAGGAGTAGTGACCGTGGAAGACTCTAATACAATTGGCAATTCCCACGAAATCGTAGAGGGAATGCAATTTGATAGAGGGTTTGTTTCTCAATACTTGATAACTAATCCGGACAAGATGGAGGCAGTCTTGGATAATCCATACGTCTTAGTAACGGATAAAAAGATTTCTTCCATTAGTGATTTATTGCCGTTGCTGGAAAAAATGATTCAAAGTGGCAGAAAGGAATTGGTGATTATTGCCGAAGATATTGATGGCGAAGCCTTAGCAACTCTAATAGTCAATAAAATCAGAGGCATATTTAACGCCTTGGCGATTAAAGCTCCAGGATTCGGCGACAGAAGGAAAGAAATGTTGCAGGACATCGCGGTTGTGACCGGAGCCGAACTTATTTCCGAAGATTTGGGTAAGAAGCTAAGTACCGTAGATATTGCATCTCTAGGTAAGGCCAGGCGTGTGGTATCCAATAAAGACAACACTACAATTGTTGACGGCGGGGGCAGTAAAGAAGAAATACAGAAACGTATCAGTCAGTTGAAAAGTCAGATACAGAAAACAGATTCCGATTTTGATAAAGAGAAGTTGCAGGAACGTTTGGGTAAATTATCCGGCGGCGTAGCGATTATTAAAGTAGGGGCTCCTACCGAAACCGCCCAGAAAGAATTAAAACAGAGAGTAGAGGACGCAGTTTCCGCTACCCGCGCCGCCATGGAAGAGGGTATTGTTCCTGGTGGAGGCATGGCTCTATTTGGAGTGAAGCTTAAGGAGTCAGATAACGCTATTGGCAAAGCCGCAAGAGAAATACTCCAAAAAACTTTGCTCTCACCACTTAAAGCCATAGTGGAAAATAGCGGCCAGTCAGCGGAGAGGGTTGTATCCGAAGTCGTGAAAGAAAGGACTAGAACGAATAGCGCCTGGACCGGTTTTAACGCTGTGACTAACCAGGTTGGAGACTTGAAGGAAGTCGGTATAGTTGATCCTCTTAAAGTCACCAAGACAGCTTTTATAAATGCAGTTTCGGTAGCCGCCACTTATTTGACGATAGGGGCGGCTATGATAGAAATTCCGGAAAAGAAAAACCCGTCTCCGGGCGGAGGCATGAGCGGCATGCCAGGCGATTTTTAAGATAAAAATAAATGTTTAATACAACTAATGTTTTAATAGCATTCGTAGTCATCCTAATTTTGTGGGTGGTTATTATTTACAACAGGCTGATTAGCTTAAGGTTCCGTGCCAAAGAGGCTGTATCGGATATAGATGTGCAACTGAAGAGGAGATTTGATTTGATACCGAATTTGATAGAAACAGTTAAGGGTTATGCCTCTCATGAAAAGGGAGTTTTGGAAAATGTTACCCGAGCTAGGGCGAGCGTAGCCAGTAATAGTGGCAGCCCGCTAGAAAGAGACAAGGCGGAAAATATGCTTAGCGGAACTTTAAAGACTCTATTCGCCGTGGCTGAAAACTATCCGGACCTTAAAGCTAGTACTAACTTCATTGAGTTACAGAAAGAATTATCCGATACGGAAAATAAAGTCCAGGCTTCTCGCCGTTTCTACAACAGCACTATTATGGATTTAAATACCGCTATAGGCACCTTCCCAACTAACATTATAGCCAACACTTTTGGTTTCCAAGAAGAAAAATTCTTTGAGACTACGAACGATGCCGAAAAAGCCCCCGTTAAGGTACAGTTTTAGAATTTTTAATGTCTATCTACACGCATAAGGATTCCAATATCAGGAAAACCTGGCTTCTTTTCACCGTATTTTTGTCGTCTGTTATCGGTATCGGTTATATTTTTTCCCAGGTTTATGGTAATTCAGGTATTCTTTTCTTTGCTGTCACCTTCAGTGTTGTAACGAGCATTGTCAGTTATTGGTATTCCGACAGAATTGTTCTTTCTATGTATGCCGCGAAACCAGTGACTATGGACAACGCGCCGGAACTTTACCGAATTGTGGAGAACCTGGCCATCACAGCTGGGTTGCCAACTCCTAAAATTTATTTGGTTCCCGAGAAGTCGCCGAACGCTTTTGCGACTGGACGGGATCCGCAACATGCTGTGATTGCCGTGACCGAAGGCTTGCTCCAAACAATGGATAAGTCAGAACTTGAGGGCGTGTTGGCTCACGAGATGTCACACATCGGGAACCGCGATATGCTACTAGGAACCGCGGCCGTTATCCTAGTTGGATTTATCTCCATACTTGCCGATATGTTTCAGAGATCTATGTTTTTCGGCAGAAGTAATAGCAATAGGGATACACCGCCCGTTATGCTGATTATAGCCGTTGCCCTGTCAATACTTGCTCCACTTGCCGCCATGCTTTTACAGTTCGCCATTTCAAGGAAAAGAGAATCTCTAGCAGACGCTTCTGGAGCGCTTCTCACTCGTTACCCGGAAGGATTAGCGAGCGCTCTCGAAAAGCTGGCCAAAGATACGACTCCGATGCGCAGAGCCAATAACACTACGGCTCACTTATGGATTGAAAATCCTTTTGAGAATAAAAAGAAAACTCCGTTTTTCGCCAAACTATTTATGACTCATCCTCCAACGGAGGAAAGAATTGCGGCCTTGAGGGGAATGAAAATTTAATACCCTTTTGCCTCAAGTAAATATAGTGAAACCCCATCTAAAAGGGGGCTTTTTGTGACTTTTTTATTCTAGGATTAGACTACTATTGACAAGAATCTGTTATTATGGTATAATGAAATTATTATTAGTTATTTAATAATTACAATACGTATGTATAAGGATGTATACAACGATCGCTCATGTTTGCTAACTGCAAGTCGTGCTGCGAAATTATCAGGTTCCAAGGTTAAGGATCAGAAGAGGGCATTCGTGCAAGCTCGTAAGGACTGCAAGGCAGACCCCGAGACTGCTTCGATGTTTGGTTTCAACACCATTTCCATTCCTATCCTGGCCTAATCTCGATAATCTATCATAAAAGACACTCCGCAAGGCGTGTCTTTTTACTTCATGGCTTTATTATTGATTGCTTCAGAATGATGAGCTAGAGTAAATTAGTCATTATTTAGGAGGGTTCGCGCTGTCCTATCTGCCGGCAGGAGGGGTTTGGCGCGGATAAGACAAGGAGGGTTCGCATAGTGGTCTAGTGCGCCATCTTGGAAAGATGGTATGGGAGCAATCTCATCGAGGGTTCAAATCCCTCACCCTCCGCCAATGAAAATCAGTATGCCTTTTGGTATACTGTTTTTAGTTTCGTGAATAAACATGATATCAAAAAAGCTGTAGCGCAAGGTTTTCTTTTGGGATTGTTGCTTTTGGTTATTATTTTGGTTCCTTTAACATTGCTTATCGCGTCGTCCGGTAAAGCCGGGGACATTCCTGCTGTTCCTGTTGAGACACAAGAACTGAAAGCCGATAATCCTAAGATAATTTTCACTGGAGACGTGATGTTGGATCGGGGAGTAGCTATACGGGCCAAAAACTACGGAGATGCTTCTTTGGCTATGGGATTGAGTGACATCTTCAGGGGATCGGATGCAGTAGTGGGTAACTTGGAAGGTACAATAACTAACGAGAAATCAGTAGCGATACCCGACAACTCTATTTTTAATTTCACTTTTGACCCGCACTATGCCGAATGGCTAAAGAGCGTCGGGTTTACCGCCTTAAGTTCCGCTAATAACCATTCCTTGGACTTCGGGAACAGCGGTTACCTGAAGACTGTAAATTATTTAAGAAAAGCGGGAATAGTTTCTTTTGGTTCGACTTTGAATAATGTAAATATTTCAGGTGAATTAAAAATAAAAAATCAGAATATCTGTTTAGTTGGCTACCATTCTCTTTATGATCCTAATACTGCCTCCGTCATCAAAGAGATAGAAAGAATTAAACCCCAATGTTCTTATCTAATACTCGTGGCTCATTGGGGAGTGGAGTACGAGCTCCAGCCCTCACTAGAGCAACAGGCCCTAGCCCACATCCTTATAGATGCTGGAGTGGATGCTATTTTCGGCGCTCATCCTCATGTAGTAGAGCCTTTAGAAATATATAAAGGTAAGGTCATCTTTTATTCTCTGGGTAATTTTATCTTTGACCAGAATTTTTCAGTAAAGACAACACGGGGATTGGCAGTGCGGGTAGAAATTGGCCAAGATAAAGTTAGTTTTAGCCTGTTGCCACTTTCCATCAACCACAGTGAGGTTTCATTAGCCTCGGAAGATGTTGCCGAGAAGGTTATAGAAGATTTAATTTCGGGTGCTTTGCCCTCTGAAATCTCTTCGGCTATAGTTTCGGGCAAGAGCTTTGACCTAGTAAGGTGAGTAGAATGCTATGTGATTTATTTCTAGGTTATCTACAAGAAAGTTTAGAGATATTGTATAATAATATGGTAGGGTTTAAGGCTTTGTTATAAATGATACAAACATGGACAATACATCTTAATTATGGAAAATCAAATTAAGCCTCAGGCACCTAAAGCGTCGCCCAAGGATTTTTTCTTAAACTTACTCTCAACGTTCGCCTTATATATAGCCTCCGCTAGCTTCATAGTTCTTATTTTTCAATACATTAATATCTTCTTCCCCGATACTTTAGACTCAAATAATTATTACAATCCGCTTAAGTCAGCTTATGACACTATTCGTTTCGCTGTCTCATCTCTTGTAGTCGCTTTCCCGGTTTACGTGGCCTCTCTTTGGTATATGAACAAAGAGTACGTGAATAATCCCGAGAAGAGGAACGTGAGGATTAGGAAATGGTTGGTTTATTTCACACTCTTTTTAGCCGCCGTCATTATTATGGGGGACTTTATAGTTTTAATTAATACTTTCCTAAGCGGAGAGATTACGGCCAGATTTATTTTCAAGGTGATAACCTTTTTGGCAGTGGTAGGCTTTATCTTCGGTTATTACTTCTCCGATCTTAAAAAATATAAGACTGAATAAATGAAATATTTTGCCTGGGCAGTTTGTCTCGTTGTAGCCGCGGCCGTTGTCGCCAGTTTCTTTTTTATAGGGTCTCCAGCCGATAGAAGGTTAGAGAAGCTTGATGAAAAGAGAATTAATGATCTCTCTTCAATACAGAACGAGATAATTAATTATTGGCAGCAAAAAAGTAAATTGCCCGACAAGTTAGTTGAGCTTAATAACGATTTAAATTATTTCACTGTTCCTAGAGATACTGAAAATAATAAAGATTATACCTACGAAGTTTTGGGGCAGTATCAATTTAAACTTTGCGCAGACTTTTCAACCGAGAATGTTGCCAATCAAGCTTACCCGACTCCGGTAACCTACGGAGTGGAATCAAAGTGGCCTCATTCTAAGGGAAATGTCTGCTTTACCCGTACCATTGACCCAGAACTCTTTAAAGCCAATTCTACGATTCCCGCTAAGCCTTTCAGATAAAGAGTATTGAACCTTTTGTAAACTGCGAACCGAAGCGTTATATTTAGGGGCGATGGCCTTACCTTCAGAAGAAATAAAATCAAAGCTTGATATTGTTCAAGTCTTACGGGAATACATTGATTTAAGGCCTGCAGGGCGTAATTTTAAAGCTAACTGCCCCTTCCACCAGGAGAAAACCGCCTCTTTCATAGTCTCCACCGAAAAGCAGATTTGGCATTGTTTCGGTTGCGGCGAGGGTGGCGATATCTTTAAGTTTTTAATGAAGTACGAGAATATTGAATTCTCGGAGGCGCTTGTAGTACTCGCCGAGAAGGCCGGCGTGGAGTTAAGGAGACTTAGCCCAACCGACCAGAAGCAATTCGGTATTCTTTACGACATCAATGCCGCGGCAGCCGAGGTGTGGAACAACGAGCTAGAAAATTCAGAGAGAGCCCAGGAATATTTAAAGGAGAGGAAGCTTAACCGCGAAACAATCGCGGAATTTGAAATAGGTTTTGCCGCTAACAGCTTCGACGCCTTGACGGTTCATTTAGTCGCGCAGGGTTTTGCCGTAAGCGATCTAGTGAGAGCCGGATTGGTTTTCAAGTCCGAGAAATCAAATAAATACATAGATCGTTTTCGGGGCAGAATAATGTTCCCGATTCATAATCATTCCGGCAAGGTAGTTGGTTTTTCAGGTCGTATTTTGCCGGAATTGGATAACGGAGAGATGGGCAAGTATATTAATAGTCCCGAGACTCCCATATTTAATAAATCCCGTCTGCTTTACGGTTTTTGGAAGAGTAAAAGCGAGATAAGAGAAACTAAGACAGCGCTTTTGGTGGAAGGCCAGATGGATTTTTTGATGCTCTGGCAGGCTGGCATAAAAAATCTGGCAGCTACTTCGGGAACGGCTTTAACTACGGACCACTTGAGTACTCTGAAGAAATTTGCCGATAATCTTGTCATTACCTTTGATAAAGATTCTGCCGGCATTTTGGCGGCAGAACGTGCCATAGATTTGGCTGGAGCCTCCGACTTAACTCCGTTTGTGCTGGACTTCGGGGACTATAAAGACCCGGCCGAAGCGGCAGAAAAAGATCTAACTGCAGTTATGGAAGCCATGAAAGCTCCGACTCCGGCTATGGAATATTATTTTGAAAGGTATTTGGCCGGATCTGAAGGCCGGCCCTCTAAGGCCGTGGTGATGACATTACTAGCTAAAATAAAAAATCTTTGGAATATGATAGACCAGGCCAATTGGCTCCGGGAACTTTCTCATCGTTCCAGCGTGCCAATAAAAGAGCTGGCCGAAGAATTGGAAAGACTGAAAGACGCAGAAGCTTACACATTTAAAAAGATGGAGCCGGCAGTTGGAGAAAAAGAAAAAGATAAGTACAGCCGGCTTGATAATGTAACCTTGAGAATGCTAAGTTTAATGAGCATACACCCAGGCGATCATAACGAAGAGGCTTATGCCGATTTCGTTCCGCCGAGATATAAAGGGGCGTATCTTGCCCTTGCTAAAGGCGAGACATCATCTTTGGAAAACGACACCAGAGCTTTATTGGACATGATTGAACTTCGTTCAAGCCTGGAGGCGGATATCAATGAAGAAATTATAAAGACAGAACTCCAAAAAGTATTCCAAGAGTTAGAACTGGAGTACTTAAGAAACAAGAGGCGCGAAATGGCCACTATTATAACCCGTATGGAGGAAGAAAGTTCTCCGGAGGATATGATGATTAAGTTAAGGGAATTCGACGACATTTGTAAAAAAATAAAAATAATAGAAGATGTCAAAAAAAGGGAAATCTAAAACTAAAAAAGCTAAAGTTGCCAAGAAAGTTGTTAAGTCTAAGGCCAAGGTTAAGGCTGGGAAGACTCTTAAGGGATCTAAAAGACCCAAGGCTGATAAAAAATTAGGGACTAAAGAAGACATTCTTCAGGAGCTCATTAGGAGAGGCAAGCCGAAAGGTTTCGTGACCAGCTGGGAAATGATGGACTATTTCCCTAGGCTGGAAAAAGATTTGCCGTATTTAGAAGAAGTTTATGACCGTTTGGAACAGGCGGGTATTAAAGTTGTTGAAGCTGATTCATTGATTCAGATGCCGTCGGATGAAATCAGTAAGAAAGAGTTGGAGCAGGCGACTATTATAGAAGGTGAGGTGCCGGATAACATCCAAATGTACCTTAGGGAAATCGGCCGAACCCCCCTTTTAACTTCTCAGGAGGAGAAGGACTTAGCCAAACGCTCCGAGACTGGAGATAAAGCAGCTAAGACGAGGCTGATTAATTCTAACTTGAGGCTCGTGGTTTCTATAGCCAAGAGGTACATCAACAGAGGCCCTTTAAACATTTCCGATTTAATTCAGGAAGGCAATATAGGTCTTTTCAGGGCTGTAGAAAAGTTTGACTACAGAAGAGGCTTTAAATTCTCCACTTACGCCACTTGGTGGATCAGGCAGGCTATTACTAGAGCTTTAGCTGACCAGTCCAGGACTATCAGAATCCCGGTCCACATGGTGGAAACTATTTCTAAATACACCCAGACCAAGAGAAAACTGTCCCAAGAGTTGGGGCGCGAACCTTTAACCGAAGAGGTAGCTATTGAGATGGGCTTGGACATAACTAAAGTCAGGTACATAGAAAAAGTTTCGCAGACCGTGGTTTCACTGGAAGCCCCGATCGGAGACGATGATAAATCAGTTAGAGGTGATTTTATTCCTGACGATAAAAATTTATCTCCCTCACAGTTGACTAGCCATGAACTATTAAGAGACCAGATCAAAAAAGTTTTGGGAGACTTAACCGAGAGAGAGCGGAAGATATTGGAAATGAGGTTTGGGCTAACCGACGGGGTTACCCACACCTTAGAAGAAGTGGGTAAAGTTTTTAACGTGACCAGGGAAAGAATCAGGCAGATAGAATCCAAGGCCTTAGAAAAGATAAGAATGCACGAAGAGGTCAATCGTCTGACCGATAGCTATCAATGAATTCCAAGGACGTCAGAGAAAAATATCTAAAGTTTTTTTCAAGCCAGGGACACAAAATTATTCCTTCGGCCTCTCTCATCCCCGAAAATGATCCGACCACTCTTTTTACCGGTTCGGGCATGCAGCCTTTGATAACTTACTTATTGGGAGAGAAGCACCCGATGGGAGTGAAGCTGGTTGACTCACAAAAGTGTTTTAGGTCAATGGACATAGACGAAGTGGGTGATAATCGTCACACCACTTTCTTTGAAATGTTGGGCAACTGGTCGTTCGGAGATTATTTCAAACAAGAGCAATTGCCATGGGTGTTCGCGTTTTTGACCGAAGAACTCAAACTTGACCCAAATCGTTTGTATGTCACGGTATTTGTCGGTGATGAATTACTCGGGATTCCAAAAGATGAAGAATCCATAGGAGTATGGAAAAGGTTGTTCGGCGAAAAAGGAATAGACGCGAAAGAAATCGTGTTGGGCAGCGAAGAAAATGGAAGCAAACTTGGGATGCAAGGCGGCAGGATATTTGCCTATGATGCCAAGAAAAACTGGTGGAGCAGGTCCGGCGTGCCGGCAAATATGCCCATCGGAGAGCCTGGCGGACCGGACTCGGAGATTTTTTATGATTTTGGCTTACCCCACGACACGAAGTTCGGCAAAGAGTGCCACCCTAACTGCGATTGCGGCAGATTTATGGAAATAGGCAACTCGGTCTTTATGGAATATATCAAGAACGCCGATAGTTCTTTCGGTAAGCTGCCCCAGAAAAATGTGGATTTCGGCGGAGGCTTGGAAAGAATCATTGCGGCATCGAACGGCGACCCGGATGTTTTTAATATTGATACCTTAGGCCAGATAATCGCTGGTATAAAGTCCGCTCTGGGCGATAATGGCAGCGATGCTTCTTATGGAGATAATTTATACACAAAATCGTTTCGCATCGTGGCCGACCATCTTCGTGCCGCCACATTTCTTATGGCCGATGGAGTTATACCTTCTAGCAACGAAAGAGGGTATATAGTCCGCCGACTTTTACGACGGGCGATTCTACATATAGATAAGCTGGGTAACGGAGATGGTGTTCTTAAAACAGGGATAAATAATGTTATAGAGGTTTATAAAGATTTTTATCCTGACTTGAATGAAAAAAGAGAAGATATTCTAAAAGAAGCTTTAGCCGAGGAGAAGAGATTTAGGGAGACTTTGGAAAGAGGATTAAAAGCCTTTGAAAGTATGGTAGATATTGCATCTGCCCTTGGAGATGTTGCTAAAAAAAGAGAACCCTCAGAAAAATTCATTAAAAGATTATCTGGCAATACGGTATTCTTTCTTTATCAGACATTTGGTTTCCCTTTAGAAATGACTCAGGAATTAGCTAAAGAATGTGGTTTGGAATTAGATGTGAAAGGATTTAAGGAAGAGATGGCTAAACACCAAGAAATCTCAAAGGCCGGAGTGGAACAGAAGTTTAAAGGCGGGCTAGCCGATACTAAAGGAGAGACCATCAGGCTACATACTGCCCACCACTTGCTCTTAGCTGCCCTACAACAGGTTTTTGGCTCTAATGTTAAGCAGAGGGGCAGTAATATCACTTCCGAACGGCTGCGTATTGATTTCTCTCATCCGCAGAAAGTTACCCTGGAAGAATTGAAGAAAGTTGAAGACATTGTTAATGAAAAAATAAAAGAGCACTTAAGCATGACGAGGCGCGAAATGCGGATGGAAGAAGCGGAGCGTATCGGAGCCGAGATGGAGTTTGGAGCTAAATACGGAGAGATGGTTTCAGTTTATTTTCTTGAAGATAATAAAGGCAATATTTTTAGCAAGGAATTCTGCGGAGGGCCTCACGTGACTAACACCGGCGAACTGGGGCACTTCAGAATATTGAAAGAAGAGGCAGTTTCGGCAGGCGTGAGAAGAATAAAAGCAGTTTTAGAGTAGACGGAAATTTTTATAACCGCCCAGCCGTAAGTTAGACCAGAGGGGTGCTCATGACTTATAATTCTTTTAGTGATTAAAGTTATCGGACTTGATTCTAATACAGCGGTTACCGTATTTTATTCGGTTGATTTACCTCACCAATCTCGTGGAGAAATAAATGAGGCTGATCTAGAAAACTATCTTTCTAAGGCAGTTTGGAAGTCTTTCGATGCTTTGAGAAGCCTCGCTGCCGGACGATTGAATGTAGAGGAGGCCGACTTGGTACTTGCGGGAGTCAGAGTAGTAGGAATAAAAGTTGATGGGCACGAAGTTATAAGCGCCCATGGCTTTGCCGGTAAGAATGTGCAAATATCACTTTGCATAACTATGGTGAAAAGAGGTGTCACGGGAGAGAGAACGGCAGAAGAAAAAGAGAGTGTGGAGATGTTGGAGACTGGGAGCGTGGCTGCATATCTCCTTTCCAGAAAACTAAACATCCCCAATCTGCTCTACGTTGAGCCAGGAGAAGAAGTAACTAGCTTCTTCTATGTCTCTCCGGGGGGAGCCGCTCATATTAGGGAATTTGTTTGGGGGAGGCAGGATATTATTAAAATTTTTGGGGATAACTTTGCTGTTCCCGAGGAAGCTGCCTGGTCTATCTACCATAAGTTCTTAGCCGGGAATCTATCCGAGCCAGTGACGGCGAAGTTGGAAAAACTGTTTGCGGAAGTTTTTAAGAGATTTATGGATGGGGCAACGCTTAGCCTCCGTGACGTGTCTACTAGGGAGTTAAAAAAACTACCTCCGATATATATCAAAATGCAGTTCCCACTACCGGATGCCATCGGGAAGAAGTCGGTTTGTATAGGTAATAGGAGGGCCAGGCTCTGTCTGCTACAAGAGAGAATAAATATAGAAGATTTGGCGTATAATACTCCCTACGTCTCCTATGAATGGTTAAATAGTATTGCTAAAAGGAGAATCAAGTGGTTAATGCCTTGAAGTATGAAAAAGATTTACGTCGGTAAAACCGATCCAATAACTTTAGTTATAGAAAAGGTAATCAAAGCGTCTGAAAAAGATATCGTTCTTTATGTTCCACGAGGCTCTGTCTCTTTTAGTATTAGAAATAATTTTAAGCTTTTAAAAAGGGAATCTGAAGCAGCGGGGAAAACAGTTTCCTTTGAATCGGTTGACGATGACGTTTTGGAACTGGCCAAGGCTTTTGATATGAAGGCTTTGAATCCATTTTTTGGCAGAAAGAAGTTGGTGGCGGATATTATTGTCAAAGAACCGGGGACAGTAAAACTTAAAGAAGACAAAGAAGAAGAATCTGAACCAGAAACTAATATAGAGCATAAAGAAAAAACTAGAGTCTCGGGTTACGCATTAACTTCTAAGCAGGGGGCTTCTGGACTTTGGGGGACTGAACCAAAAGCAGAAGAGAAACCGAGGGTAGTGGCAACGTTACTTACAAGAATTATCAGGTGGTTAGCACTTATTTCTGTAGTAATTTTTTTCGGTTGGCTAGCCTTCTTTGTTTTGCCCAAAGCAGACATTAATCTGACTTTTAAGAAAACTCCGTGGGATTTTAACGGTATGGTTACTGTTTCCGCGTCCAGGAGCAGTGTGGCGGTGCAGGAAAGTTCCATTCAGTTACCTGGCCAAGTTTTCACTAACCCAGGCAACTTACAGGTTTCCTATCCAGCCTCTGGCAGTAAGCGTGTGGAGCGTAAAGCCGTCGGAACAATAACAGTTTACAACGAGTATAGTTCCGAGGCGCAGGCGCTCGTAGTTGGCACTAGATTTTCTGCTCCGGACGGTAAGATTTTTAAAATTAACACAAAAATAACCATTCCTGGAGCTAAAATTGTTGACGGCAAGATTTCCGGTTCACAAATAAATGTGGCCGTGACAGCCGAGAAGACAGGATCAGATTATAATATAGCTCCTACTTCAAAATTCAGAATTTCTGGTTTCCAAGGTACTCCTAAGTACGATGCTTTTTATGGAATTTCTACTACTCCCATGGCGGGCGGAATAGTCGGAGATATCAAAGTCCCAACCAAAGATGATATAGCTAAAGCCGAATCGGATATTAAAAGTACTTTAGAGAGTAACTTAAGAGGGCAGACATTCGTTAAAGTGCCAGACGGCGTTAAGATGTTGCCCAAGGCTTACAATTTCCGAGTGGTTAGTGAGACTGTTAGTAAAGAAGCGGGTGCCGACGGTAAGTTCACCATCCTAATGTCCGGAGAACTTAAAACTTTTGGATTTAAAGAAAGCGACTTACTCGTGGCTTTTGCAAGCCAAGTTGCGGCCCAATCTGACGTTGATTTGGTACTTCACGATTATTCGTTACAGCAGTCCGACGCTGGTTATGGCGACCCTGTTTTGAATCTCAAAAACGGGACTATGAGCTTTAACCTAAACTTTAAGTCCAACTGGGTAAGATCGTTTGATAGGAATGATTTTAAAAACAAAGTGGCTGGCAAAGGTAAAACTGACATTACAAGTACTATCTATGGCTTGCCTGGCTTTGTTTCTGGGGAAGTGTCTTTCTGGCCGATCTGGGTGTTCCGATCACCCACCGACACTTCTAAAATAGTCGTTGACGTTAGTTACGTTCCGTGATAATATAGCCTCCGTTGGAAAAGATAAACGGAATTGTCTTAGAAGCCCTTCCTGGAGCTACTTTTAGAGTCAAACTGGATAATGACCGGGAAGTTTTAGCTTATATCTCTGGAAAGATTAGGATGTATCGCATCAAGATTTTGGTTGGAGATAAAGTTATCGTGGAGTTCAGCGAGTATGACGAAAAGCGAGGCAGGATTATAAGACGGTTATAAAATAATGAAGGTTAGAGCCTCTGTAAAAAAGATTTGCGATAGTTGTAAAACCGTCCGAAGAAAGGGGCGGATTTATGTAGTGTGTAAAAATTCGAAGCATAAACAAAGACAAGGATAATGAGATTAGTAGGAGTTAACATACCAGATGAGAAGCGCATTGATATAGCGCTTACTTATGTATATGGAATCGGTACGACATCAGCCCAGAGAATTTGTGTGGTTACCAAGATAAACCCGACCAAGCGCGCTAAGGGATTGAAACCCGAAGAGGTTGACCGTATTAAAAACGAATTAGAAAAGACTTATAAAATAGAGGGAGAATTGAGACAAGTTTTAAAGACGAATATTGGGAGATTAAAGGAAATCAAAGCTTACAGGGGTATTAGGCACATGAAGAGATTGCCAGTTAGGGGCCAAAGGACCAAGACTAATTCCAGAACTGTTAGAGGTAATGTCAGGCATACTGCCGGAAGCGGTAAGAGAAAAGTTGATTTGAAATAACATGGGGCAGAAGAAAGTTACCAATAAGACCGCGGAAGCGGAGAAGGGAACAGAGACTGTTAAGGTAGTCGCCCCTAAGAAAGAAGGTAGGAAAGTAAGCTCCGGTAGGGTTTATATTAAAGCCTCTTACAACAACACCATAATTACAATTACAGACGATAGGGGAGGTGTTTTAGCCTGGGCCACTGCTGGTTCTCTCGGTTTCTCCGGTCCTAAGAAAGCCACTCCTTTCGCAGCCTCTAAAATAATAGCGGCCATAAGTGAGAAGGTAGCTAAGACCGGCCCAGTTGATATTGAGGTTATTGTTTCAGGTGTGGGTTCAGGCAGGGATTCAGCTATTAGGTCTTTGGCTAATTCTGGATTTAATATTTTATCCATCAGGGACGTAACCCCGATTCCGCACAACGGTCCTAAGCCTCCAAAATCCAGAAGAATATAAGGGTTTGGTAACCCTTACCGAGCACTCAGCATATAAATTACAGAATAAAACTATGAAAATAATGATCAATCAAAAAATAAATAATCAATATCAATTGGTTGGTACTGAGTGCTCGGTGCTCAATTTTGTGATTAAATTTCCATCGCTACAAATAAATTTAAAAATTTAAACAAAATTGGCATGCAAAAAATCTTAGAGAAAAAGGAGAGGAGTTTAGGCGTGAAGCTTTCTATCAAGGGAGACCGCGCTAATTCACCGAAGAGCGCACTTTTAAGAAAGCCATACAGGCCAGGGCAGCACGGTAAGACAAGAGGAAGAAGGAAGGTTTCCGAGTTCGGCATCCAGCTTCGCGAGAAACAGAAATTAAAGTTCTCTTATGGCCTAACCGAGAGGCAGTTGGCTAAAGTTTTCGTGGAATCTTTCAGGAAACCAGGAGTAACTTCCGAGGAAGTATTGGGTATTTTAGAATCCCGTTTGGATAACGTTATTTACAGGCTTGGCTTTGCGCCTTCCAGAAGCTCATCCAAGCAGATTGTAGGCCACGGCCACATTACTGTTAACGGCAGGAGAGTCACTATTCCTTCATTAAGGGTTAGGGTCGGAGATAAGATTGCGGTCAGGGAGCAATCCAGGAATCACGGCACCCTCAAGGATTTACCCGAGAAATTGAAAGGATTTGAGGTTCCAACTTGGCTTAAGTTGGATCCCATGACTCTCTCGGCTGAGGTTTTGGCTAAGCCCGCAGATGTGCCACAGGTATTTGATATAAACATAGTCGTCGACTACTATTCATAAAAATAAAATAAACTAATGCAATTCGCCTATTTAAGTGAAAGCGTATCAGTTAAGAGAGTTTCCGAGGACGGCAAAAAAGGAGTTTTTGCCATTGAAGGTCTTTACAGGGGTTATGGTTTAACTGTAGGCAACGCTATCCGTAGAGTTCTTCTTTCGTCTCTTCCCGGAGCCGCTATTACCAGATTTAAAATTAAGGGAGTGAAACATGAATTTACTACCATTCCCGGAGTAGTGGAAGATGTGGTAGAGTTCGGCCTTAACCTGAAGAGAGTTAGGTTTAACTTTTACGCCGATGAGCCTCAGATTTTGAGCCTGAAGATCAAGGGAGAAAAAGAAGTTACCGCTGCCGACATTAAGGGCAACGCCGATGTGAAAGTGGCTAACCCAGAATTGCGTATCGCTACTTTAAGTTCTAAAGATGCCGAGATTGACGTAGAAATAACCGTAGAGAAAGGGTTGGGTTATGTGCCAGTAGAAAACCAGAAAATAGAAAAGCTTCCGATTGGTACCATGGCCTTGGACGCCATTTTCTCACCAGTTATGGCCGTTAACTTTACCGTAGAAAATATGCGCGTAGGAGATAAAACTGACTACAACAAAGTTATCCTTGAAGTAGAAACAGACGGAACTATTTCTCCATCCAGGGCAGTTCACAAAGCAGCTGACATTCTTCTGGACCACTTCAAACGTATTGCTGATATTGATATTAAGGAAGATGCTGGAGCCGTGACTGAAGTTAAGCCTAAAAAGAAGGTGAAGAAAGAAAAAGAAATCGTAGAGTAATACAGAAACTATGAGGCACGGTGTTAAAGGTAGAAAATTTGGCAGGATCAGGGGCAGGAGAAAAAGTTTTATCTCCGGCTTGATTCATAATCTTGTAATGAAGGAGTCTATTAAGACAACCGAAGCCAGAGCCAAAGAAATAAGACCTAAGACAGAGAAGTTGCTCACACTAGCTAAAAAGCAGGACTTAGCATCACTTCGACTTCTACTTGCCAGACTTCCAGAGAAGTCAGCTAATAAGCTGTATTACGAAATATCGCCGAAATATCAAAGCAGGAAAGGAGGTTATATTAGGATTATTAAGACAGCTCATAGAAGGAAGAGAGATGCCGCTCCGGTAGCTATTATAGAATTTGTAAAGTAACATGAACGAAATTATCATAGACGCTAAAAATAAGAGTATTGGAAGAATTGCAAGTCTTGCCGCCCAGATATTGCAGGGCAAGCATACTTCTTCTTACCAGCCCAATAAACCTGGTGGCGTTAAGGTGTTGGTGAAGAATTTTAAAGAGGTTAAGTTCACTGGAAAGAAACTTACCGATAAGATGTATCACCGACACACTGGCTATATGGGTCACCTAAAGAGCAGGACTTTGGAGCAGGCCGTAGCCCGAAACGCAGAATGGGTTTTGAAGCACGCCGTTAAAGGCATGTTGCCCAAGAATAAACTTTTGCCAAATAGATTGAAGATGTTGATAGTGGAAAAATAATATGGAAAAAGGCAAGAAATATAAATATTTTGAAAGTGTTGGTCGCAGGAAAACTGCTTCGGCTAGAGTTAGGATTTTTAATGAAGGACCAGTTGGTAATGGAGTTTTAATTGTTAACGGCAAACCTTATGAGAATTACTTCCAGACAATAAGATGCCAGGTCAGCGCTTTTGCGCCCCTCAAGGCTCTTGGGGGAGAGCTGAAATCAATCAAAAAAGCAGAAGTTAAAGTTACGGGAGGCGGCGTTAAAGGCCAGGCCGAAGCCGTACGGTTAGGACTCGCCCGAGCCATCGTTAAGTGGTTGCCGGATTTAAAGAAAGAGATGAGAGTCATGGGTTATTTAACTCGTGACGCGAGAGCCGTGGAAAGAAAGAAGTACGGCTTAAGGAAAGCGAGGAGAGGTCAGCAATGGCGAAAAAGGTAATCTCGCTAGGTTTAGTTTTATTTGGTGTTCACTTCACGGCAGTTTTTTATTCTCTTTATTGGAAGATTCGTTGGGTAGATATCCCCATGCATTTTTCGGGAGGTGTTTTGGTAGGTTTAGTTTTTCTCTGGCTTGTTGAGATGTATCCTCAACAGTTTAAGTTGCCCAGCAACTTTTGGGCCAGAGCGCTTTTAATAGTAAGTTTCGGAGCCTTAATGGGAGTGGTCTGGGAATTTACCGAGTTTACTTACGGATTAGTTGCTATTGGCAACGGCTTGAGACCAGCTCAGCAGGGTGTGGCCGACACCATGGGAGATCTTTTCTTTGACATCATTGGCGCCTTCACCGTGGCTACATTCCAGAAACTGATTTATAATGGAAAAGACCAAAATGACTAAAAATCCTTATCTCTCGGTAATTATTCCGGCTTATAATGAGGTCAAGAGACTGCCGGAAACTTTGATAGATATAGATTCCAAACTCGCACGGGTTAAATATTCTTATGAAATCCTAGTCATTAACGATGGTTCTACTGATGGAACCGCGGAGATGGTGAGGCGTTTCTCTCATATAGTTAAAAATTTGCGTTTGGTAGATAACGAAAAAAATAAAGGTAAAGGAGGGGTAGTCAAACAAGGTATGCTTGAAGCCAGGGGCGACTACAGGCTTTTTATGGATGCAGATAACTCCACTACGGTGGATCAATTTGAGAACATGATTCCATACTTCCGAGAGGGATACGACGTGGTGATAGGTTCTAGAGACGTGAAGGGCGCCGAACTGCATCCGGCCCAACCTTTTTACAAAAGAATCTTGGGGAACGCCGGTAATATTTTCATTCAAGTTTTGCTTTTACCTGGCATTTGGGACACTCAGTGTGGTTTTAAGTGTTTCACAGGAGCTGCCGCCAAAAAAGTTTTCCCACTCCAAAGAATCAATGGCTGGGGGTTTGATGTAGAGATACTAACACTTTCTAAAGCGTTAGGTTGCCGAACAAAAGAGATACCAGTGGTTTGGGTAAATGATTTAAGATCTCAAGTGAAATTGTCGGCCTACATCAAGGTTCTTGCCGAGACAATGAAGGTGAGACTTTGGCTGTGGCGGGACGCGTATAAGATAAAATCTTCAAAAGTCGCAAATAATTAAATAAATATGGAATATTACTTAACTAAAGAAAGATTGGAAGAATTGAAGTCGGAACTTAACTCTTTAAAGACCGACAAAAGAGTCGAAGTCGCCAGTAAGTTAAAAAGAGCCAAGGAGTTCGGCGATTTGTCCGAGAACGCCGAATATCAGGCAGCTAAGGATGAGCAAGCTAATATGGAGAGGCGTATCGGCGATTTGGAAGAAATCGTGAGAAACGTCCTAGTTATAAAAGAAACTGCCAATCAGGAAATGATTGATATAGGATCTACCATTGAGGTCAGACGTAATGACCAGCTTTTAAAATTCAAGATTGTAGGAAGCGAGGAGGCTAAACCAGAAGAGGGGTTCATCTCTAATGAATCTCCTCTTGGAAGCGGACTTATAGGGTGTAAAGTAGGAGATTCTATTGCCGTGGATGCTCCTAATGGGAAAATTCAGTATAAAGTCGTTAAAATTGGGTAATGATTGATTCTCTAATAGAAGAGAGAAAAAAGAAGCTAAAGAATATCAAAGCCAAGGGCGTTGATCCTTATCCTGCCGAGTCCAAAAGATCGCATACCATCGGAGATGTCTTAACTTCTTTTAGTAAGCTCGCCAAGACACGAAAGAAAGTTTATCTAACTGGCCGTTTGAGAGCCTGGCGTGACCAGGGTGGCGTGGTCTTTGGCGACATGAAAGATGCTAGTGGTGTTATTCAGTTAGTCTTCAAGAAAGAAGGCTTTAAAGATTTTGATTTCTGGAAAGAAAATCTGGATTTGGGTGATTTCGTTGAAGCCGGCGGAACTCTGTTTAAAACCAAGAAAGGACAGGAAAGTTTAGAGGTAAAGTCCTTTAAACTATTAGTTAAGTCTTTGAGGTCAATGCCTAAGGATTTTTACGGTATTGCCGAGGTAGAAACCAGGTTAAGGCAGAGATATTTGGACATAGCCTTAAATCCAGAGGTTCGGGATATTTTTATTAAAAAGGCTGAGTTTTGGGACTCATTAAGAGTCGAGCTTAAATCCGAAGGGTTTCTGGAAGTAGAGACCCCGGTTCTGGAATCTATCCCAGGTGGAGCCGATGCGGAGCCATTTGCAACTCACCACAACGCTTTAGACGAAGACTTTTATTTGAGGATTTCTTTAGAGATTGCGCTTAAAAAAATTATAGTAGCAGGCTACGAAAAGGTTTTTGAAATTGGCAGGATTTTCAGGAACGAAGGAATTGATGCTGAGCATCTACAGGATTACACTCAGCTAGAATTCTATTGGGCCTACGCAGACTATAACGATTTAATGAAATTGACCGAGGGGATGTTTAAGAAAACCATCAAGGCGACTTGCGGTACCTTAACTACAGTTTATAGGGGGCAGAAAATAAACTGGGGTAAGAAATGGCCGCAGGTTGATTATTATAAGATCTTTAAAGAAAAAGTTGGTTTAGATTTAGAAACCGCCACTGAAGACGACTTATTTAATAAAGCTATCACCGAAGGCTTCAGGCTCGAGAAAAATCTTGGGAGGGGTAGGCTTATAGATATGCTTTTCAAGAAAATCAGGCATACGCTGATTCAACCATGTTTTCTTGTAAATCCTCCAGTGGATGTTGAGCCCCTGGCCAAGCGTATTAGCGATGATACTGGGAAGGTTGCCAGATTCCAGATAGTAGCCGGTGGCACTGAATTGGGGAAAGGCTTCTCCGAGGCTAATGACCCCATTGATCAACGCGCCAGATTTGAGGAACAAATGAAGCTTCGAGAGAAAGGCGATGTTGAAGCGCAAAGACTAGACGAAGATTTCTTGGAAGCTTTGGAATACGGTATGCCTCCGATGGCTGGCTTCGGCTTATCAGAAAGGCTCTTCGGGGTGCTTATGGACAAGCCTTTAAGGGAAACTGTATTCTTTCCTTTAATGAGGAAGAAAAAATAAAAGAATGATAGACATCAACCTCTTAAGGAAACAACCGGAAAAATTTAGAAAGGGCTTGGAGCTTAAGATAAGCGATTCGAAACTCGTTGATAAATTCCTTGGAGTTGACAAGTCCTGGAGAGAGAAGGTGACCGAATTTGATGCTTTGCGCAAAGAGAAAAACAAGCTAGGGGAAGGAGACAGGGGAAAAGGAAGAGAACTTAAGGCAAAAGAAAAAGCCTTAACTGCCGAGATAGATATTTTAGCCAAAGAGAGGAATGTGATAGTGGAGCAAATTCCCAATCCGCCAGCCGCTGATGTGCCGATTGGAAAAGACGAAACAGAAAACATCGTTCTTAAAGAAGTGGGAGAAAAACCCAAGTTTTCTTTTGCGCCAAAGGATTACGTGACTTTGGCTAAAGGACTTATCAATACAGAAAAAGCCTCGGCAGTGGCTGGGAGTAGATTCGGCTATATTCTTGGTGACCTGGTCTCTCTGGAGTTTGCCTTGGTTAAGTTCGCTATGGATAAGCTTATACCGTACGGTTTTACACCGGTTATTCCGCCGGTCATGATGAAGCCGGAGGTTTTCAAAGGCATGGGCAAGGCGAAGTTTATAGAAGCCGGCGATGCTTTTTATCTACCAGAAGATGATTTATACCTGATTGGTTCTTCTGAACACACCATCGGCCCCATGCATATGAATGATGTTTTAAGCGAGAAGACTTTACCGAGGAGATATATTGGTTTCTCTACCTGTTTCAGGCGAGAGGCCGGGAGTTACGGTAAAGATACCAAGGGCATTCTTCGTGTCCACCAGTTTGATAAAGTAGAGATGTTTTCTTTCTGCGAGCCAAATAAATCTGAAGAAGAGCACAAGTTCCTAGTGGAGCGCCAGGAAGAATTGCTATCAGCCTTGAAGCTGCCCTACCGTGTAGTGGCTATCTGCACGGGTGATATGGGTTTTGGAGACTACAGGCAGTTTGATGTGGAAACCTGGCTGCCGGGCCAGGATAAATATCGAGAGACCAATTCGGCTTCCAACACGACTGACTTCCAAGCCAGGGGAATCAATATCAAATACGCCCACGAAGACCAGAAGAACTATTTACACACCCTAAACGCCACTGCTTTTGCTATTGGCAGGATAATCATCGCCGTCCTGGAGAACTATCAGACAGAAAAAGGCACCATCGTAGTGCCCGAGGTTCTAAGGAACTATGTTGGTAAAAGCGAAATCACGCCCGCTTAGTAGCTTAGAACAGAGAAGGGTTTTTGGGGAAAGACTAAAGCTAACCGTCTTATTTCTCGTATTTCTTGGCGTGGTGGCTAGTATTGTTTACCTGATTTTTCTCTCAGCCTTCTTTAAAGTTAAAAGCATTCAGTTTAGCGGGGATGGCGTTCTAAGTCAGCCAGACATCACCGCTTTCTTGGAGAAAAGACTCGGGAGTTATCCTTCTAAAGCTATATTTAATCCTGACAGGATTTTCTTTTGGAGTAATCTGGACATTAAAAAGCCGAGAGATATTTTCCCGGAGATAGCTGAAATAAAAGTCCAACGAAGTTTATTTAGCAGATCAGTCACAATAGCAGTTACAGAAAGAGAGAAATTTGGTGTTTGGTGCGAAGGTAGTTGTTTTTGGATTGATAAAGAAGGCATTGCTTTTTCCTCGGCTCCCGAGACAGATGGTACGCTAGTTAGTTTCGTTAAAGTTAGTAACGGGATGGATACAAAGTTAGGCGACCAAGTTTTACAAGGAGACGAGTTAAGTAATTTCTTGAAGTCAGTTCAGCTGATTCAAGATTTGGGTATCTCTGTTATGGGTTTTTCAGTTGAAGATATTAAGCTTAAAGAAATAGTGGCTATGACCACTCTCGGCCCTAAAATCTACTTCAGCCTCTTAGTTGATCCTTACTTTGCCAAAGAGACTATCCAAAATATTAAAAGCGGTCCTGATTGGAGGAAGTTGTCCTATATAAACCTCACAGTTGCTGGCAGAGTTTATAAAAAGTAATAGGACATACGCAAAGTAATTAAGGGAGTTTATAGATAAAAATTGAGGTTCCGGCCCTGGTGTAGGGCTTACTGATATCAACAGTGCTTTGGAGCCATAGGAAACGGTCATCGTCGTTTCTAGGATCATTCCCGTCAGCCCAGGGGTGGACACTACCCTGTAGTTCGTTAACAGAGATGGCAAACCAATTAATACCTTGTTCTCTCGGGTCACCGTCGCGCGATTCCCAGCGGACGGCAGTGGGTCCAAGATAGTAAGCGAGATCCCCGCCTCCGAAATACTTCACCGCGATTTTATCAATATTTTCGCCGGCTGGCGGATTCTTCATGAAAGTTTTAAACCTTTTTAAATCCTGCCCCCAATCATAGTTAGAGTCGGTAACATATTGCCAGCCCACGGCAGTTCCTCCAAAAGCTTCGTTAGAGTAAGAGAGATAGTATGGGTAGCCGAAGCCGGCTTCCGCCCCGAGCCAAACAACCATAATTCCCAGAAAAGCGAACTTAGCCTTCTGATAGTTAATGTTATTAAGCCACCTTTTGAGGCCAGAAGCTGTAAGAATATATAAACCCGGTAATATCGGGAATAGATGCCTGACTCCAATGTTCAGCCTACCGTTTATGCTGTAGGCCATATAAACAATTATCAATAAAATCATAGCAAACTCTCCAGGGTGGGTTTCCAGATAATCGGCAAAGCTACTTTTTCTTCTCCAAAAAGTCTTAATTATTGCCCAGACTGATAGCAAGAATGCTAGGCCTATAAGAATTAAGACCGGGAGAGATTCTTTCATCAGATAAACCAGGGGGAAATAATACCAGGTGCCTGCGGCGGAAACTTGCCCGAGAAAATAACTGGTATTGCCACCATCGGCGCGCTGCAGAACCATCAAGACACCTAAGAGATATTCGGCATAAGGCCTTACTAAGGGCTTATTTGAGGCCCAGATATCAAGATCGGCTAAGCATCTCATTGGTTTGCAGATTTGTCCCTCCGGAGTCGGCCCGTTAGCAAAAGAATTTAAGGTTTCTATGGTGTCGGAACGTTGTTTCTCCGGTGGATAGTTTATGGTAGTAACAAAGTAGAGCGGATAGATGATAGCCGCTCCGATTAAGAAGATTAGAATTATGTCTCTCAATCTTTTCCAGCCATCAAACCAAGTTTTGCGTAAAAGTTGGTAGCCTGCTGCGCCGTATTTCCAATTTCTCCAGATACCACCGCCATAAAAAATAAAAGTAAGAAGCAGTAGATATGGAATAAGGATAATACCCGAGAATTTAAGAAGCTGGGCAATGCCAAATCCGATGCCTGCCAGAATTAAATTCTTTTTAGTCTGGTTTTCTTGGAATTTAGTGAAGTAATAAATTGACATGAAGAAACCCAGAGCTGCTCCGATGTCGGTGGTAACAAAATGGCCGTGGGCTAGAACAGTTGGTGATAATCCAAATAGCGCTGCCGGCAGCAGCCCCCACCAGGAACCTAAAAGTTTCGAGGACCAAAGGTAAATAAAGAATATTAATAGAAGCGTGAGTAGCATCGGTCCGATTCTGGCCCATTGGATAATGGCGTCTGGGTTATTACCGGAGTTATAAAGGAAGTCCCAACCAATATACCATTGGCCGTTTACGTCGGTAGTCCAGGCCGCGCTTTGAGTCGGGAAATTGAGGTTTAGGAATGTTAGGGGTAGGCCAGAGAGCATCTTAACGAGAGGCGGGTGTTCTGGATTTAAGCGGTAGTCAAAGTATTTGTCGTAGCTATATCCTGCAGGAATGTGCGCTAGTTCGTCATAGATAGCCGATTCTTGCCGTGAGACCGAAACCATAAGGTCGAAAGACACAACGATTATAAGACATAGAATCGCATAAGGGATTTTTTTGGAAGTTTCCATACTGTTATACTTATTATATCAAAACTATGAAGACTTTGCTCTGGACAAACCACTCGCAGTCTAAAATGAGGCAGTATCGTTTGAGTGAAGCGAGAGTTAAAAGAGTTTTGAGCTTTCCCTCAAGAATAGAGGGCGGCATAGCCGACAAGACCCTGGCTTTGATGCAGAAAGCGGGTACGGCTAAAAACCCTTATGAGATTTGGGTGATGGTGCAGGATACGCCAAAGAAAAGAAAGGTCATTTCTGCCTGGAGGTATCCCGGAGAAACCAAGCCGGGGGAGCCGCTGCCCAAAGAAATCTTAAAAGAATTTAAAGAAGCTTCCAGGTTTTAGAGTATACTATAGTACTGATCAGTACTATAGTATACTAGTGGGAATTTAGTCTGGATTTTGATTAGATTTTAGTTTAGGCCAATAATGTTTTGAGAAAAGTCTTAAAGAAAAACTTTTTTAACCGACCCACGCTGGTAGTAGCCCAAGGTCTTTTAGGTAAGTTTCTGGTGAGGAATAAAAACGGCAGAGTTATTGCTGCCATGATAACCGAAGTGGAGGCTTATGACGGGCCTCAAGACAGAGCTTCGCATGCTCACCGAGGTAGGACCGTGAGAAATACTCCAATGTTTGGTCCTGCCGGACACTGGTATGTTTACTTCACCTACGGTATGCATTGGATGTTGAATGTTGTAACTGGACCCAAAGATTATCCTGCCGCAGTTCTAATCCGAGGAGTTCAGGGGATAAACGGGCCAGGTAGAGTTACTAAGAAGCTGGGCGTGAACGGCGGTTTCATTAATGAAACCGTTTCAGTTAAGACTGGTTTATGGATAGAGGACCGTGGAGTGTGGGTGGATAAGAAATTAATTAAAAAAACTCCCCGTATAGGTGTTGCTTATGCCGGTCTGTATTGGGCTAAAAAGAAATACCGTTTCACTATTTCTTATTAGGTTGACTTAACTCTCAGCCTTCTCTAAACTCCTTATAAGTACCTCTCTGTAGCCAAAACGAGGGGAGTTTTTGATATTCAAAAATGAAATTTGAAATAGTATCGGATAACAAACCGGCAGGAGACCAGCCACAGGCTATAGTTAAGCTTGTTTATGGTTTAAAAAAGGGCTACAAAAACCAGACTCTTTTGGGCGTGACCGGTTCCGGCAAGACTTTTACGATTGCTAATGTTATAGAGGCTATTCAGAAGCCGACTCTGGTTATAGCTCACAATAAAACCCTAGCTGCCCAGCTCTGCAATGAGTTCCGCGAACTCTTTCCCCACAACGCCGTGCATTACTTCGTTTCTTACTACGACTACTATCAGCCGGAGGCTTATATGCCTTCAACTGACACCTATATAGACAAGGAAGCTATGATTAACGATGAGATAGATAAGTTAAGGCATGCTTCCACTACTGCGCTTCTTACTCGCAAAGACGTGATAGTAGTGGCCTCCGTTTCATGTATTTATGGTTTGGGAGCTCCGGAAGCATATGCCGAAAGCATTATTCATTTTAAGGTTGGGGACTTCATAGACAGGAAAGCTTTGGTGAGGAAACTGGTAGGTATGCAATTTAGCAGAACTAATGCCGATTTAAAACGGGGCACTTTCAGGCTGCGCGGCGACAGCTGGGAGATTATGCCTCCAAACGAGGAAGTTATTTATAATTTCAGGCTTTCCGAAAATAAAATTGCCGAGATATTTATAGTTGACCCGGTTAAAGGATTCCAGTTCGGCAAAACACCGAGCGTGAACGAAGTTTTTATATCTCCGGCCAGACATTTTATTACTATGAGCGACGAAAGAGAAAAAGCGCTGGTAACTATCAAGCAGGAACTTAAAGACCAGCTCAAGAAGTTTGAGAAAGAAGGAAAGTTTCTGGAGGCGGAAAGAATTGAAAGACGTACCTTAAACGACATTGCAATGATAAGGGAGGCCGGTTATTGCCATGGCATTGAGAATTACTCCAGACACTTGTCGGGCAGGCCTGCCGGAGAACCTCCGGCAACTTTGTTGGATTACTTCCCTAAAGATTTTTTGATGGTTATAGACGAATCTCACGCGAGCGTGCCACAAATCAGAGGAATGTTTGCGGGCGACAAGGCCCGTAAATCAACTTTAATTGATTACGGCTTTAGGCTGCCTTCGGCGGCAGATAACCGTCCTTTGCAATTTAAAGAATTTGAAGCCAGGATGCCCCAGGTTATATACACTTCAGCGACCCCAAGTAATTATGAGAAAGAGAAGAGCGACCCTTCGACAGGCTCAGGGCAAGTAGTGGAGCAGATTATCAGGCCTACAGGGTTAGTAGATCCAATAATCACGATGTTGCCGGCAACAGGCCAGATTGATGACTTAGTTCCGAGAATTAAACAAAGGGTGTCCGAAAAGGAAAGAGTTCTAGTGACAACCCTTACCAAGAAGATGGCCGAGGATTTATCTCAATACTTAGAGGAAGAAGGCATAAAAGTTAACTATCTCCACAGCGATGTTAAAACTCTGGACAGAATCAGGCTCCTGACCGGTTTAAGAAAAGGGGAGTTTGATGTTCTGGTTGGGGTTAACTTATTGAGAGAGGGCTTGGACTTGCCGGAGGTATCACTGATTGCCATCTTGGATGCCGACAAGGAAGGATTCTTGAGAAGTGATACTTCTTTAATTCAGGTCATAGGCCGCGCCGCCAGAAACGTCAGGGGTGAAGTTCTGATTTACGCCGATAAAATCACGGGCTCCATAGAGCGTGCTGTCGGCGAGACTAATAGAAGAAGGGAAATACAATTGGCCTATAACAAGGAACACGGCATTACGCCGAGAACCATCATCAGGCCTATTACCAGTATTTTGCCGGACGATATTTTGGAATTGGAATTGGCACCGGTAATAAAATCCAAGACCGAGATGGAAAGATTACTGAAGACCAAGGAAAGAGAAATGAAAGAAGCTGCGAAAAATCTGGACTTTGAACTCGCTGCAATTTTGCGCGACGAAGTGAAAGAACTTATCAAAAGAAGCAAAAGTAAAGAAAAATAAATGAAAGATAAAATAATCATCAAAGGAGCGAGAGAGCATAACCTGAAAAATATAAGCCTGGAGATACCTCGGGACAAGATGGTAGTTTTCACCGGCCTTTCCGGCTCGGGCAAGTCGTCCTTAGCATTTGACACAATCTTTGCCGAGGGGCAGAGAAGATATATAGAGTCTCTCTCGGCTTATGCCAGGCAGTTTTTGGGTCGCTTGGATAAACCTGATGTGGATGAGATTGAGGGGCTTTCTCCCGCCATTTCTATAGACCAAAAAGCGCATTCTTCTAACCCTCGGTCAACGGTAGCTACTATCACCGAGATCTACGATTATTTGAGAGTTTTATTTGCCCGCATCGGTGTGCCCTATTGCCCTGTCTGTGGCGCGGAAATAAGGAGGATGACTTCTGCCGAGATAGTGGACGCCATAGTAGCCTTCTCGGCACCTTATGGGAAAGTACAGAAGGAGTTGGTTATCATGGCGCCGTCTGTTAGGGGAAGAAAGGGAGAGTACTATCAGCTCTTATACGATTTCTTAAGCGCCGGCTTCCGGGAAGCGAGAGTTGATGGCGAGTTCAAGTCTTTAAGGGAAAGAGTAACCATGTCTCGTTACAAACAGCACACCATAGAGCTGATAGTTGATAAGGTCACGGCCGGGACCGATATGGAGGATAAAGAGAATAGGCTCCGTCTTGCCGAGGCGGTGGAGGCAGCCCTGAAGCACGGCAACGATACAACAGTAGCCGTAATGGGAGATAAAGAAGTAAGTTTCTCGGCCAAGTTTTCCTGCCCCAGGGATAATTTTTCTTTCCCCGAAATAGAGCCGAGGCTTTTCTCTTTCAATAGCCCCTATGGAGCTTGCCCGACTTGCCACGGTTTAGGAACAGAAGATTTATGGTCGGAAAAAATTTGCGCAGTATGTCTTGGTAAACGGTTAAAGCCGGAAGCCTTGAACGTTTTGATTGACGGTAAAAACATTACCCAAATTACGTCATTGTCAGTTGGCGACTCTTCGGTGTTTCTAGCCGAGACCGATAAGAAATGGACCGAAAAACAGAAAGAAATTTCAGAGACGCCGCTGCGGGAAATAAAAAACCGCCTTAAGTTTATGATGGATGTTGGTTTGAATTATCTAACACTAGATAGACGTGCCGGAACTTTGTCCGGCGGCGAATCGCAAAGAATTCGCTTGGCTTCCCAAATAGGCTCAAGGCTTGTTGGGACTCTATATATCTTGGACGAACCAACTATCGGCTTACATCAGAGAGATAATGATAAGTTAATTAAAACTTTGCATAATCTAAGAGATTTGGGCAACACGATAATTATTGTGGAGCATGACGAGGAAACTATCCGCGCATCGGACTACTTAGTGGACATCGGACCGGCGGCCGGAATTCACGGAGGCAAAATCGTGGCCCAAGGTTCGATCCCAGAAATCTTCAAGGATAAGAAACAAAATAGTCTGACACTTAGCTATCTACGAGGCGAGGAAAAGATTCCAATGCCTGCTAAAAAAAGACCGGTTAAAGTTCCCGGGGATTTCATAAAGCTTAGGGGTGTATCCCAGAACAATCTTAAGAATATTAATGTGGACATACCGCTCCGTAGATTTGTGGCGGTTACTGGCGTGTCCGGATCCGGCAAAAGCACTTTGGTTTATGATGTACTCTACAAAACCCTGTCCAATAGGTTCAATCACTCCAGTTATAAAGAAAGCGCCTATAAATCCATTTTGGGTTTGGAATATATCAATAGGGTTATTAATGTAGACCAGTCTCCCATAGGCCGTACTCCGCGATCCAACCCAGCTACTTATATCGGAGCCTGGACGCATGTCAGAGACCTGTTTTCTACTACCGAGGATGCGCGTATCAGGGGATGGAAGCCCGGCAGGTTCAGCTTTAACGTCAGAGGCGGAAGATGCGAGAACTGCGAAGGCCACGGATACCTGGCGATTGAGATGCATTTCTTGCCGACTGTTTATGTGACTTGCGATATTTGCCATGGCAAACGTTTTGACAGGGAAACTCTGGAAGTAGAATACAAAGGCAAAAACATTTATGAAGTTCTGAAGATGACAGTGGAAGAAGCCACAGAATTCTTTAATGACATTCCGTGGCTATATGAGAAATTGAAGATACTGGTTGAAGTAGGTTTGGGTTACTTGGAAATAGGCCAGTCGGCTACCACTCTTTCCGGAGGAGAAGCCCAGAGAGTCAAACTTTCAGCGGAACTCGGCAAGCGAGACACCCGCCGCACACTTTATCTTCTGGACGAACCAACCACTGGTTTGCACTTTGAAGATGTCAAAAAACTTTTGGAGGTATTGCAAAAGTTGGTAGAAAGAGGGAATACAGTTCTTGTTATTGAGCACAACCTGGATGTTATTAAGTCAGCCGACTGGGTGATAGATCTCGGACCGGATGGTGGAGTCAAAGGCGGGCAAGTTATAGCTCTAGGTACACCGGAAATGATAGCGCAAAAGAAAAGCAGCTCTACTGGAGATTATCTTAGGAAGGTTCTCAAATAAAATTAAAAGACCCGCATGCGGGTCTTATCGTAAGGGGAAATCAATCAGAGGAAGCTGATGACACCGGATGATCGTTTGGATGAGAACATAAAGACGCACGAATGCATCAAATATCCAGCAACTGTGGCGAGACACCCCGAACCATCAGCTTCCTATGATCGATTGATTAGTAATGAACCAGATTTGCAATTATGCTATAAATTAAGACTACTGTCAAATGAAGAAACTATATGAAAAACTTCCGGTTAATCCAGGCATCTATTTTATGAAAGACACGGCTGGTAAGCTGCTCTACATTGGCAAGGCGGCTAATTTGAAGCGACGTGTTTCAAGTTATTTTTTGCGCTCGTATGATGCGAGGATTCAGTCGATGGTAAGCCGGATTGCCAAAATAGAATACAAAGAAACTGACAGCGCCCTAGAGGCTCTTATCTTAGAGGCGACCCTGATAAAAAAGAATCAGCCGCCGTATAACGTTCTGGAGAAAGACGATACGAGTTTTATATTTATTGAAATAACTAAAGAAACGTATCCTAGAGTTTTATTAGTGCGTGGCAGAATGCCTAGTCAAGGAAAGAGGTTCGGGCCGTTCATGTCAACACAACAATCCAGACAAGCTTTGAGGTTAATCAGAAAAATATTTCCTTTCAGCGTTCATCCTGCAGAAAAAATCGGCAAGTTTAAGAGGCCTTGTTTTGACTATGAGATAGGACTTTGTCCCGGAACTTGCGTTGGGGTTGTGAACCGTCGGGATTATCTGAAAAACATTCGGAACATCAAACTATTTCTGGAGGGCAAAAAGAAGAGAGTTTTAAGTAACCTCAAAAAGGAAATGGTCTTAACCAGCAAGAAAATGGAGTTTGAACAAGCACTTAAGATTAAAAGACAAATCTTTTCTTTAGAGCATATTCAGGATACTGGTTTCATTAATGAGACCGAAACTTTACGTGAAGGAAAGAAATTACGTTTGGAGGGCTATGACATTTCTAATATTTCAGGGAGTTCCGCCGTTGGCAGTATGGTGGTTTTTGTAGGAGGCAAACCCGCTAAGTCCGAGTACCGTAAGTTTAAGATTAGAGGTTCAGCTGGCTCCGATGATACTAGGATGATGAAAGAGGTGCTAACGAGAAGATTCGGCAACAACTGGTCTCATCCTGACGTAATTCTGGTAGACGGCGGCTTGCCACAGGTTAATGCGGCTAAAAATATCTTGCACAAACTGGGGTTGCGTATACCTCTTATAGGCATCGCTAAGGGTCCGGAGAGAAAAAGGAATGACTTTTTTGGTAATATCCCGCTTGGCGTGACAGAAAAAGAACTGATAGCTTTGCGTGACGAAGCGCACCGATTTGCCATTAGATATCACAAAAAAGTCAGGGCGGAAAAGTTTTTAAAGAAGAGTAAATAATTGCTCTAATATTACTCTGTGTTGCTCTAAGCCCAATTTCTGTTATTATTCTGCTGACATAAAAGATTCAGATGAAAAAGCTATCTATCGGTATCGTCGGTTTGCCGAACGTGGGGAAGTCCACGCTTTTTAAGATTCTCACCAGTCAGGAAGTAGTAATAGCTAACTATCCCTTTGCTACTATTGATCCTAATGTCGGAGTTGTCACTGTACCCGACGAGAGATTGGATAAGCTGGCTGCAATGAGTAAATCCAAAAAGGTAGTACCCGCTGTCGTTGAGTTTTACGATATAGCAGGGCTAGTTAAAGGCGCTTATAAGGGAGAGGGCTTGGGTAACCAGTTTCTAACTCAAGTGAGAGAGGTCATGGCTATTGTTCAGGTGGTTCGTGTTTTCGGATCTGATGAAATCATACACGTGGAAAATAGCGTTGACCCGAATAGGGACATAGACATTATTAATACAGAACTTATTTTGAAAGACTTAGATATTGTTAATAAGCGTGTGCAGAGTTTGGAAAAAGAAGCCAAAACCGGAGATAAGGAAAAGATAAAAGGCGTGGAAATGGTTAAACGGGCCAAGGCGACGCTGGAAGCCGGTAATTTCGTGAAAACCTTGAATAAAGAAATAGTTTCACATTCATCGGTAGCAGAACTGAATCTTTTGACAGCCAAAGCAGGAATTTATTTATTAAACGGTGCCGAGAATGATGTAACTGAAGAACTGAAAAATAAAATAATTGCATTGGGTTCTGACTATGTGATAGCCGATTTGTCCGCCGAAAAAGACTTAGGATTTTTGATAAAAAAAGCCTACGAGGTTCTTGGATTAATGAGTTTCTTTACCACGGGGGAGGACGAATCACGTGCTTGGACTACCGACCAGGGTGCAACGGTGCCCCAGGCGGCAGGCGAGATTCATACTGATTTTGAGAAGAAATTCATTAGAGCCGATGTCATCGATTGGCAGAAACTTTTGGAGGCGGGAAGCTGGGCGGTAGCAAGACAGAAAGGCTGGATTCGTACCGAAGGCAAGGATTATATAGTTAAAGACGGAGAAGTGATGGAAATTAAGCACGGCTAGGCTTTAGCTTGAACAACAGCACGTTGTTAGGTTAATCTTAACCTATAAACATGGACTTAAACGTTGATTACGTGGCTAAACTCGCTAGAGTTAAGCTCACCGAAAAAGAAGAAAAAAAATTTTCCGAAGACCTAGTTAAAATCCTAGATCATTTTAAAGACCTCCAGACAGTTAATACGGAGGGCGTTGCCCCCTTGACCGGAGGGCATAATTTAAAGAGCGTGATGAGAGAAGATAAAGCCGAGCCGTTTAAGAATGGGGAAGAATTGCGGAAGGCATTCCCAGATAGAGACGGCAATTACTTAAAAGTGCCGCCAGTTTTTTCCGCCCAAGACGGATTCGCCCCTGGCGAAGAATAAAATGGAAAAGTTACGAGATTTAACTATTAAGAAATTTCACAGGGGGCTTCTGGATAAGAAGTTCTCCGCTTTAGAGATCGCCCAGGATTTTTTCAAATATATTGATGTCAGGGATAAAGAAATAGACGCTTATCTGAGTCTCCGTAAAGACGAAGCTTTGAAAGAAGCCGAAGTGGTTGACGTAGCTTTAGCGGGCGGAGAAAATATTGACGTACTTTCCGGCGTGCCGTTGGCTATCAAGGACAATATGCTGATTTATGGCGATCCCGCTACCGCTGCCTCCAAGATATTGGAAGAATATAAATCTGCTTATGATTCTACGGTTATAGAAAAACTAAAAGATAATGGCGCTGTGTTTTTGGGGAAGACTAATATGGATGAGTTTGCTATGGGTAGTTCCACTGAAAACTCGGCTTTTAAAGTTACCAAGAATCCGCATGATTTAACGAGAGTCCCTGGAGGTTCTTCGGGTGGTTCAGCTGCTGCTGTAGCATCGCACATGGCCATTGCCGCCCTAGGTAGCGACACAGGAGGCTCTATTAGACAGCCTGCATCTTTTTGCGGGGTGGTTGGCCTTAAGCCTACTTATGGGGCTGTTTCACGCTATGGGCTAATGGCTATGGCGTCATCTTTAGACCAGATAGGGCCCCTGACAAAAACCGTGGAAGATGCTGCTATTTTATTCAAAGCTATTGCAGGGGCTGATAAACACGACCCAACAAGTGTAGACCATAAATACGGAGAGAGCTTGACCAGTCCAAAATTGGAAGATATTAAAAACTTGACTGTCGGCATTCCCGATGAATATTTTATTGATGGTTTGGATAAAGAAGTAGCCGATGCAATCCACGGATCTGTAAAAGATTTAGAAAGTTTGGGCATTAAAGTTAAGAAAGTTAGCCTGCCTCACACCAAAGACGCCTTGTCTGCTTATTATATAATTATGCCGGCGGAGGTGAGCACCAACTTATCCCGTTTTGACGGCATTCGTTATGGTACAAGAGAGAAGGCTAAGAATTTGTCGGATTTATACTTTGAAGATAAGGGAGCCGGTTTCGGGCCCGAGGCTAAGCGAAGAATAATCTTGGGAACTTTCGTGCTTTCTGCCGGTTACTACGACGCTTACTACGCTAAGGCGCAGAAAGTCAGGAGATTAGTTAAAGAAGATTTTGAGCGTGTTTTTGATAGCGGAGTAGATGTTATTCTAACTCCAGTCGCTCCTACACCCGCCTTTAAGATTGGAGAAAAGACAGACAATCCGTTGCATATGTATCTATCTGACATTTTTACAATTCCTTTAAACTTGGCGGGCTTGCCGGGCATTTCCATTCCGGTTCGGGGCAGGGAAGGTAAATTGCCAGTTGGATTTCAGCTTATCGGAAAACCTTGGAGAGAAGCTGACATCTTAGGAATCGGGCAGTTTTATGAGAAGTTAGTCTCATAAGAAAACAGAAATACTGCTCTATACTAAGGGCAGTATTTTATGTTTAGTGGCGCGGGTGACCAGATTTGAACTGGCGGTCTCCTCCGTGACAGGGAGGCGCTTTAACCACTAAGCTACACCCGCAAACGTTACCCAGTATACTTATTTACCCCTTTTTTGACTAGTCTGGTAAACTTTTCGCCTCTGTCGTAATAATCCTGGAACATATCAAAACTAGCGGAGCCTGGGGAGAAAATAATAAAGCCTCCATTAATAGAATTTTTAAGAGCTGTTTTTAATACCTTCTTGTTTAAGACACTTAAATACGGCCTTGCCTTCTTTGCCAAATCCTAAAATAGCGATTTTATCGGTTTCCTTCATTATTTTACTACTGCTTTTCTAGCTATTATATTACCCCCAAAAAATTTACTGCCTAGCTTGGTGAAATTGGCGGTTAACTTTGTAGAGTAGAAAACTCTAGCCCTACCCATGCCTAATTTCTTTTCCAGTTCTTTGTGCTTACTCAAGTAATTTTTCAGTTTTTTGCCGATTAGCTCTGATCCGGAAATTATTTTTATTTTAGGCCCTATTATCTTTTGTATTTGTTTTTCCAATATGCCGTAATGAGTACAGCCTAGGACTAAGGTATCTATATTTTCTTTTAGCAATGGTTTCAGATATTTCCTTAAAGCCAAATCGGTTTTTTTCGAGTTTTGTTCTCCGGCTTCGACTAACGGAACCAAAAGAGGACAAGCTTCTTGGAATACTTTAACTCTAGAATTTAGCTTACTTAATTCTCTTAAAAAAGATTTTGATTTAACGGTACCAATCGTCGCCATAACGCCTATCTTCAAACTCTTTGTTTTCTCAACCGTTTCTTCCGAGATGGGGATTAAAACGCCTAATACTTTTTTATTTGGATATTTTTTAGGGAGATATTCACGCTGAATTTTGCGCAAGGCATCGCTTGAGGCGGTATTGCAGGCGACTATTATAAGTTCGCAGTTTTGTTTGAACAAGAAATCAACCGCTTGTTTTGTAAATTCGTAAACAATTTCTTTTGGTCGGTTACCGTAAGGCAAGCGCGCAGTGTCGCCTAAGTAAATATAATTGTAACTTGGGAGCTCTTTAACGATGCCACGGAGAACATCTAAACCGCCGAAGCCAGAATCAAAGACCCCTATGTATTTATCTTTTTTCATAAGAAGACCTATATAAGTCTAATACCTTTTCTGTGGCAGTAGATCTAAAGCTGGGTATTGTTTGCGATGTAAACCAGGCTGCTTCTAAGACCTCGCCTTTATCAGTGGATATTTCGGCGCCAGTCGTTTTAGCGTAAAAGCAATAAATAGTATCTAGTTTATATTCTTTATTGCTTTGATACTCACCAATTTTTCTAACGGAATTCAAGGATATTCTGACTTCTTCTTTTACCTCTCTTAAAACAGCTTGCTCGGGGGACTCGCCCTTTTTAATGCCGCCGCCGGGCAAAGTCCAATGCATTTCGCCATAAGTGTTGCGAATTACAAGAAACTTGCCGTCGTGTTCTATAAGACACTTAACTCCAGAGGTTTTCGGGTGTACTAGAAACCAGTAAAATCTCATAAGAGGGTGAACGATTTTATAGAGGATTCTTTTAAACACGTTATAGTGCCGACGGGAGGAATCGGACCTCCGACCTAGGGTTTATGAGTCCCTCGCTCTACCACTGAGCTACGCCGGCTCTGCTTAGCTTATTATAGATAACTCAATGTTATAATCAAATATTCTCATGAAAAAGAAACTTATTCCGGCGGAGGAGAGAAAACTTAAGGTTAAGGCTGGTAAAATCATTGCCGACTTGAAGAAAATATTTCCCAAATCGGAGATTGCTTTGAAATTTTCCAATAACTGGGAACTTTATGTGGCAGTGGTCCTTTCGGCGCAGTGTACCGATAAAAAGGTAAATGAAGTAACAGAAAAACTTTTTAAGAAGTACAAAAAGTTTGAAGATTATTTGAAGGCCGACCCAATAGAGTTTGAAAAGGATATCCGTCAGACTGGTTTTTATCGCAACAAGACAAAGAGTATTCTGACAGGCGCCGAATTTCTGAAAGAGCATTTTAATGGCTTGTTACCTAAGACAATGCAGGATATGTTGACTATTCCGGGAGTGGGTAGAAAAACGGCGAATGTTATTTTGGGCAACGCACATGGTGTTGTGGAGGGCATTGCCGTTGATACCCATGTAATAAGACTCTCTAAAAAGCTTGGGTTAACGGATGAGACTGACCCGGTAAGAATCGAAAAAGACCTGATGCTTGTAATCCCTAAAAAGGAGTGGTTTGACTTTACTTATAGGCTAATAGACTATGGCAGGAAATATTGCATCGCGAGGCCGCATATAAATCAGAAATGTCCCTTATTTAAATATGAATCTAAATAATATTAAATTTGGTTTTAAAGAAAAGGTTTTTGCTGTAGTTAAGAAGATACCTAAAAGCAAGACCCCAACTTAAGTAAACTTTAATTAATAAATCGAATAACCGCCCCTTCTGGGACAACAAACCCGGACACCTGCTCGGGTTTTATGTAGATAAAATTATTAGACTTCTGTTCTTCAGGTTTCCAACTGTTGGTCAGAAACATAAAAGTCTGTAGAGAAAGCGGAAAGCCGCGGAGGCTGGTGTCACTAGATGTCACTACAATCACTTTAGGCGTGCTTAATGGAAGCCTGTTCACTTCATTAGCCATATCCACGTAATCTTGGGCAAATGCACCAGGGACATTGGGATTTTGTGCCCAAATAATGAAATAACTCACATAAGCTTGTACTACCAAGAGTACGGCTACCGATATCACTCCCAAATCTATAGTTTTTATAGATATATGTTTAGAAAGGTACTCGTAAAAACCGGCCAAACCTAAAGCTGCCAAGACAATAACCGGAGGGATCATAATAATAGCTCGGAGAGCGTGAGGGATTCCTTCGTTAGATATAACGACAGGTAAAAAGCCCGATAGGAAAGCAGAATATATTATAATGGGTTCTGCTTTGGGCCGGTGCCTGGAAAGTAGAGCGCCGACTGAAATAGCGATACCGAGTAGGAACATCAGGCCTACGATGGGGTAAAGTTCTGGCGCTCCAGAAATATTGTGTCTCCAATTACCATCTCCTTGTAGGTTGAACATAGCGAGAGTTTTAACGACATTTTCACTAAGGTCTTTAAGAGGTGTCTGTGAACTGAAGACTGATACCTGGGTAGTACGTCCTAAAAAGTCTGCTGGATTATGGAGGAAGTAAAGTCCAAGAGGAACAAAAACTATAATAGAACAGGCGATGTAGATAAAAGCACTGGCGAAAAACTTTTTAAGCCAGCCTCCTAACCAAGCCCGGCGCATATAAATAAGCAAGATCACTCCAATGAGAAGCGGAGTGGTTCGGTAAGAGATATAAGAATACATGCCAAGCCCATAGATTATTCCTCCGACGAACGACCAGATTAATTTGGAGTTTTCCCTCAAGGCCTTAAGCAGGAAATAAACCGACCACACTAGAAAGAAAGGCGCCATGATGGCCCGGAAGCCTATGCGGGAAAAATTGATATGCCAGAAAGTGATAGCGAGAAGAAAGGCCGCGGCTAAAGCTATGAATTCGTTTTTATCCAAGCCAAACATTTTATTGGACCTATTGGAGCCAGAGAAGAAAGCGTTGCCTAGTTTCATTTCCCTGGTCATAAAATAAATGCCAAGAACCGTTAGGATGCCGAAGAGGGCGCTTGGCAAGCGAAGGACCCAGGGATAATTACCAAGAGCGACGATAAAGCCCGCCTGGATATTCATAAATAAGCCTTCGCGGCCGTTATTTTCAGGATAAAAAACCTTGAAGTTCCCGGTACTGATAGCTTCCAAGGCGTTATTACCATTCATTGCCTCGTCTGGATAAAGACCAGGAGGAGTGGTGGTTAAGTTGGTAAGTCGGAGCGCTCCAGCTATAATTAAGATAAGTAAAAGAAAATAATACTCCTTCTTCATATACAAACATTCTACAATGCAATCATATCTTACTCCACCCACAATTGCTTTCATTGCTATTAGTCTTCTCGGGATAATCACGGCGATGTCTATCACTAGCGCCATACGACACCACTTTTTTATCAGAAGGAGATTTACTCTGATGGAGATACCTATGTCTTATTTTTCGGAAGAAAAAGGAAAGCTTTTGGATCTTTTTAGAATATTGCCCACTCCTTTTATATTTGAAATGGCCGTGCACCAGTTAGGCAAAGAAGTACATTGTTACATAGGAGTGCCAGAAAGAATGACAGAAGAGCTCCACAACTTAACGGGGGCTAAAAAAGCCAATGAGTTTCACGTCTATAATTCCGGGGGATCGCATTTGGGTTTTTATCTCCAGGGTGAGCTTAATAAGTTCAATCCTAACGAGGTGGATTTTTCTAAGGTGAGTGAGATAGGGGAGGGAGCCCTATTGCAGTTTATGGTGACTGGAGGCGGTTGGGCCAAGAAATGGGCCAATATGCGAGTTCTAATCTCTGCCCCAACTCCTTATCAAGCCCAGGAAGTGGCCGATACGCTAAATTCTTCACTGGATCCGCTAAAAGCATTGCTTGTAAGTAAGGGTACGAGGGAATTTGTTCACCGGCTGACTTTCAGAGAATTTGATGTGAGAGAAGCCGTAGCCTGGAGGAAACTTTAAATTATTAGTAGGCTCAGTTAGAAGTCTGATGCTTTTACACATCGGTTGACGTCTTTGATATCCTACTTCTAACGGGGTAGAATAAATCCGGGCGGTAGGACGAGCACTCACTTAACAACAAATTATGGAGGTCACCACTACCGCCCTTTTAATAAATGGATTTTGAAACTGGCGTTAAGCTCAAAAATTTAGGAAGTTTCAAAATCGGAGGAGAAGCCAGATTCTTCAAGAGAGCAAAAACTTTGGAGGATCTTATTAATACCGTGGAAGACGCCAAGAAAAGGCGTCTTCCTTTTTTCATTTTAGGAGGAGGCACGAATATTCTTTTCAGCGATGCCGATTACGAGGGCTTAGTTTTAAAACCGGATTTTATAAATCTGGGTGTGGTAGGCAACAAGATCACAGCCGGCGCCGGAGTAAATATGACGGAACTAGTTAATTTATCAGTAGAAAATAATCTTTCTGGGTTGGAATGGGCTGGAGGCTTGCCGGGAACCTTCGGCGGAGCTTTGCGCGGGAACGCCGGAGCTTTTGGTGGAGAATTAAAAGATGCGGTGGAAAGGATTATAAGTTTTGATACACAAAGGATGAAGTTAACTGAAAGATGCCGCAAGGAATGCGGCTTCGGCTACCGGACGAGTGTCTTTAAGTTAGATAGGAATGAAATTATTATTGAGGCGACCTTAACGCTTACTCCAGGATCTGGCAGTGAGATAAAAGAAAAGGTGGAGAGTAGAATCGCCTATAGAAAGCAGAGACACCCCCTAGATCACTTTAATGTCGGCAGTGTCTTTAAGAATGTTGTTTTTGCCGACTATCCTCATTTAGGGCATCCTGACTTTAGAGCTCCTATCAAACAAGACCCATTTCCGGTAGTTCCGACAGCGTATTTGTTATCGGAAGCGAAGTTGCAGGGAGTCGCTTGCGGCGGAGCGATGATATCTCCTAAGCATCCTAATTTTATTGTGAATGTCTTTGGCGCGACAGCATCAGATGTAAAAAGTCTTATTGAACTCGCGAAGTCAGAAGTCAAAGAAAAGTTTGGTGTAGAGCTAGAAGAAGAGATTCTAATTTTTTAGTCCGCCAGCTGGCGGAAAAAAGTTATCCACAGTGTTTTTAAAATTCAATTTGTTATATAATATCAATGTAGTTTGAAAATAAAATTGGTTTGAAAGTCGACAGACCAAAACCAAATATTATAGAAACAATGGCAAAGAAAAAAGCTAAGAAGACTTCTAAGAAAAAAGCTAAGAAGACTTCTAAGAGAAAGAGGTAAACTCTCTTTCAAATCCGTCTACTGGCGGAATACAAAGTCCCCACGGAGTAATCCGGCGGGGACTTTGCTTTTGGGGCTTGGGATTAATATAATGGTAGATATGAAAATCATTATTAAAGCCACTGACCTAGATTTAACCCCAGCCTTAAAAGCCTATATAGAAGAGAAGTTTAATGACTTAGACAGGCCCTTAGGAAGCCTCCAGAAGGACTCTATAAAGGCCAGGGTTGAGGTAGGCAGGTCAACGAGGCATCACAAACATGGAGACGTTTTCCACGTTGACGCTAATCTGGACTTGCCCCATGAAGTGCTCCGAGCCGAAGAAGATACGGACGATGCTTACGCCGCTATAGATGCCGTCAAGGATAAACTCAAGCGTGAGATTGAGAAGTATAAAGAAAAACATATTTAACAGATAAATGTTTCCTGGTTTTTTAAAGAACCTATTTGGTTCTTATAGTAGTCCTCGACCTGTGCAGATTGATGAAATAAACGCCTTGGAGGCGGGAATTAAGGAACTGCCTGACGACGAACTTAAAAAGGAAAGTTTGGCTATTAAAGAATATATTACCGAGGATGGCGATCTAGACAAATATCTCCCTAAGGCATATGCGTTAGTCCGGGAAGTGGCGAGGCGAACGTTGCGGCAGAGACATTATGATGTCCAGTTATGGGGAGGCATAGTTCTGCACCGCGGTGAGATAGCTGAAATGTCTACCGGTGAAGGGAAAACACTTTCTTCTACTGCTCCGATTTATCTTAATGCTCTTGCCGGTAAGGGAGTGCATATTATTACAGTCAATGAATACTTGGCTAAAAGAGATGCTGTTTGGATGGGTCAGATCTATGACTTTTTGGGTCTCAAAGTAGCCTGCTTGGTTCACGAAGGCGCTTTTCTTTATGACCCGACATTCAAGATCCCTCAGGATGGTGAGGCCCTGATAGACAAAGAAAGGGACACTACCGGAAGTTTCCTGGTACAGACCGAGTTTCTGAGGCCTATTACGAGGCGTGAAGCCTATGCGGCCGATATAACTTATGGGACGAACCACGAATTCGGTTTTGACTATTTAAGAGACAATCTGGTCCAGGACATAACCAATCAAGTCCAGAGAGGTTTAAATTACGCCATCATAGACGAAGTAGACTCTATTTTAATAGATGAAGCTCGTACACCTCTTATTATTTCCATGGCTGATAGAGAATCATCCGAGTTCTACAAGACTTTTACGAGAGCGGCCGTCAGACTTCAAGAAGTAGAGGATTATGTGGTTGACGAAAAGTTAAAGTCGGTAAGTATAACCGACGAGGGTATTAATAAAGTTGAGATGATGGTCGGCGTTAAAAATCTTTACAGTATGGAAAACTTACGCTTGGTCCATTATTTAGAAGCGAGTCTTAAGGCTAAGGCACTTTTCTTACGAGACAGGGACTATGTGGTCAGGAACGGAGAAGTCGTTATAGTGGACCAGTTTACTGGAAGATTAATGGTGGGCAGGAGGTGGTCAGTCGGTATACATCAAGCCGTGGAAGCCAAAGAAGGAGTTAAGATTCAGGATGAGACTAAGACCCTGGCTCAAATTACTATTCAGAATTATTTTCGTCTTTATAAAAAGATTTCCGGTATGACTGGAACTGCCCAGACTTCAGCTGAAGAGTTCCACAAAGTTTATGGTTTAGAGGTAATTACTATCCCGACCAACAGGCCCAATGTCAGGAAAGATGTGTCAGACAGTATCTATAAAGATCTGGATGCTAAATATAAAGCTATAGCTCGTGAGGTTAAGAAAAAGAATGAGGCAGGTCAACCAGTCTTAATAGGTACTGTTTCTATAGAGAAGAACGAAGTTCTTTCCAGTTATCTTAAAGCTGAAGGAGTGCCACACGAAATGTTGAATGCCAAGAACCACGAGAGAGAAGGTCAGATTATTGCGCAAGCTGGCAGGGAAGGAGCCGTGACCGTTGCAACCAACATGGCTGGTCGTGGCGTGGACATCATCTTAGGGGGCAATCCGCCGGTTGCGGAACAAGCGGAGAAAGTAAAAAACGCCGGTGGACTCCATGTTATTGGCACAGAGCGTCACGAAGCAAGACGCATAGACAACCAGCTCCGAGGCCGCAGCGGACGTCAGGGAGATCCTGGTTCTTCGCAATTCTTTTTGTCTTTAGAGGATGATCTCTTGAGAATCTTCGGTGGTGACAGAATTAAGAATATGATGGAGAGATTTGATCTGCCAGCAGATGTGCCAATAGAGAATAAGTTGGTTTCCCGTTCTGTTTCACAGGCCCAGGGGAAGATCGAAGGTTTTAATTTTGATATGCGTAAACACTTATTGGATTACGACGATATTTTGAATAAACAGCGCTTAAATTTCTACGGTAAACGACAGAGAGTTTTGAATGCCATAGATAAAGATGGTTTGGTTTCATTCTTGGAAGAGGTGATGCTTGGGTATCTTGACAAGATAGAAAAGTCCGAGTTGTCTCACGAAGAGATGCAGAAAGCCTTGAAGGAGGGGGGGCTCGAGGCGAAGAGTATAGAAGAGGCCACGGAAGAGATTAGTAAGAGGTTGCGTATCCACGAAAATCTGAATGCTGCTAGAATCCATGCTTTGAGTGTCTTGGATTTCTTCTGGATGAACCACTTGGAAGACATTGAAGCTCTGGTGGAGTCTGTCAGGCTTCGCGCTTATGGACAGAAAGACCCACTCGTTGAATACCGTAGGGAAAGTAAGATCCTTTTTGACACCATGACTGCGACTTTTGAATCGTGGGCCTTTATAAATGTTTTTAAACTGGAGAAGTTACCTCAAGTAGAAACATCTACACAGGCAGCCCAACCTAAAAAAGTTGAGTTTAAAGATGTGGGACGAAATGACCCTTGTCCATGCGGAGCGAAAGATCAAAGTGGGCATCCAATAAAATATAAGCGTTGCCATGGTCGCTAACGTTTAGTACCGTAAAGACGAGCGGAGTCCCGCCGAATCCACCAGTTGGCAGAGAAGGCGGACGGCAGCAGTAAGAAATATAGACGTCGTCATGTTTTCCGCAATGAAATAGCACCCATTGGAGTGGGTGCTATTTTTTAATATATCTCGCTTGCGATCGCGGCAAGTTTTTCTACTTTCCAGTTTTCACGTTTTGCTTTCCGGAATATCCTCTCGAAAAATTTATTCCTTAAATTCTTCATAAAAGCAGGAATTTTGTAGTACAATTCTACATACTTTCCTGGTTCCCCATCGTTTTTTATGATGGCATCGAGTTCGTTTCTCAAATCTCGGAGAGGGTATACCGGCTCTTTCAAGAGTAGGGTAGCAAGCGCCGATGATCGCAATAGTCTTTGCAATTTCATAGTTGTGACGTTAATTAAATTATTAAAGATCAACGAAGCATTCGACCGTCAGTAATGCTTCAGGTTATGTACTTATACCATAATATTTATTTCTTGTCAAAAGAGTAAAATGTAAATATGAAAGTTCGTCTTACTCCTTGTCGTTTCACTCCTCGCTATCCGCAATAAAATAGCGCTCTTCCTTGCGGGGAGCGCTATTTTTTGTCTATTAACTCACGCGACTTCTTAGCTTCTTTTGAGCATCAACCAATACTCAAGGACGACTCGCTGATGTTTCGACTTCGATTTCGTTTCTTTCATTTTCTCGAAGGCGAATAAAGCAATAGCCCGGTCTCTTGTCGGGGACTTGGCAAAAAACATAACCCCCGTATAACAGAGAAGGCGATACGTTTCGAAATCACCATTGTGATTCCTACATAGCTCTTCATAAGCTTTACGCACCAACTTTTGGCAGAGTTCCCATTGATCCGGAAAGAACTTAAGTTGCATAACAACGTCAAGATACTTTCTCGGAGACCCCCCATTTTTAATGAGGCCCATAGCTCTATTTTGTAGAGTATAGATAGTGCTTGGTTCATACATATGTCGCGACGATTCGCGTTTATTGCCTAATGGCAGTTCTCGCGAACGTAAAATTAATTTATAAAAGAGCGAACCCGGGAGACTCGCTCTTAGTTCGACCTTTACGGTCCAACAAGAGATAAATCCCTCGATGACTGTACCTAAAATAGTACTATATAATCGTCTTTTTGTCAATATAGTTATTTTTTCGAATGTTGATTGAAAAGAGAGCTTGTTAGAGCTCTCTTTTACGTCACACGCGACTAGGTGAGGGGATTAAGTGCGTGAACCAGGAAGGTTCAACCGAGACCAGGCATATTATTAAGCCTGTCTTCGACTTTCGAGAGAAGACTTCGAAAGCCATTTCTCAGATACACAGCTTTCTTCCCATATCCTTGATACTGCCTTATAGAGGCATCGTGGTACATCTTACCGAGATAATCCGAGTCGAAGTGACTCACGGGAGTTTTTTCAAACTCTTCGATGACCACGTGGATCATCGGCCATTTGTATTTGACGGGGAATCTGGAATTATTACTCACGATATCAAGGATAAGTTTGCCCCAGAGAAGAGGATTCTTACGAAAAGCTATTTCGTTGCGAATCGTCTGCCGAAGCTCAAACCACTTGTCGCGGATGGCTTTCTGCGATTTAGTCATACATGTGGCAATTAATCTTTTGGACTAACTGCGATTAATTATTAAATAACAGGCATCCTTTTCAGGATTCTTGCATTATACAACAAAAAAGGCGAAATGTCAATGAGGTTGCCGGCGGTATGAAATTATAAGCTTTCGTTACGTTTCTAATATATAATTCTTTATATTCATGAAACCTCGTTCCAAAAAAAATATTCATCCAGTTCTTTCTGATGTGAAGCATCCCATGGATGTGAAAGCGAGGGAGTTCTTAAAAAGCGAAGGAGCGAAATCATTCGCTCCGGAGCACGGGATTGTTAGCAAAGAGTTTATTATCCAAGAAAGTAAACTGCGTCTTATCAAAAAATCACTATTATTTCTAACTATTGCGTTGTTTTTAATCGGCGTCTTTTCCGGTTGGTATCTTTTAGATTTGAAAAGCAAATCGCTCTTGGCTGTTAGCGCTATTTACGACAATCTCAAGTTTGCTGGCACGCAGTTTTCTGGTTTTGACTCGAATGTCGCAGGTAAGTCCATTCAGTTTAATACGGAAGCAATAGATATGTATGGCATAGTGGATATTTTTTCATTCGTGCCGATTTTAAAACAGATTCCAGAGATTATCTCTAAGGTAGCCAATCTTACTGCTACCCTAGGAGATCTTAATGAGGTGATTAGGCAACTCAAGTCTTCGGGACTTGGAATGGTTTTGGGGTTTGATGATGGTAATACACTGGAGCTTTTGAGGCGTTTAAGAGGTAATATCGCAATCGTGAACAGCGTAGCTGGCGACTTGCGGAATATTGTCTCTGGAACGGGAGTCCTATCTGCTGAAAATTCGGCTCAATATGTTGATTTCAACCTTAAAGCAGGCAAGGCGATAGAAGGTCTGGACGCTTTAATAAGTATACTAGACCAGCCGGGGGATATGCATCTCTTGGCTTTTTTTGAAAATCCTTCTGAAATCAGGCCCAGCGGGGGATTTGTAGGCAGTTATGCAGATATGACTGTCGGTAACGGCCGCGTTAAAAATATTAGCGTTGATGATATTTATCGCCCTGACAGGTTCTTGGATTTGAATATTGTTCCGCCCAAACAATTACAGGGTATAACAGGGACTTGGAGAGCGAGAGATGCCAACTGGTTCTTTAATTTCCCGGATTCGGCTAAAAAAACTATTCAGTTTATAGAAGAGTCATCGGTTTACGAGGATCCAGGAATTAAATTTCAAGGAGTAATAGCCGTAAATCTGAAAATAATACAAGATTTTCTTCTGGTTACTGGCCCCATAGAAATGCCCGAATACGGTTTAATCCTGAACGATAAAAACTTTCTAGAGCAGGCGCAGTATCAGATGGAAGCTGGCCGAGACAATATTCCGGGCCAGAATCCCAAAAAGATTATGAAATTTATTCTGCCAAAGCTGATTGAAAAATTAAGCTCTTTAAACAAATCCGAGAAAAGAACCCTGGAAGAAGCTATAGGTTATAGGCTTAGCAATAAAGACATTAAATTTTATTTTAAAGACCAGAAACTACAAAATATAGTAAAATTGCTTAGTTTTAGCGGTGAAGCCTACGCCATAGCCTCCAATTGGAACGGTGATTATCTAGCTGTGGTAAATACGAATGTGGCAGGCGGGAGAACAGACATCTTTATGAATCAACAAGTGCAGTTGGTTTCCAAAATCGATGAGCGTGGTTTTATTACCGACAATCTGAAAATCATAAGGGTCCATAATGGACAAAATCAGAAACAAAGCTGGTATCGGGTTGCTAACATCAACTTTCTTAAAGTTTTTACTTTACCCGGGTCCAGACTGACAGCTCTGGCCGGGAATACGCCGAAAACCGTGACGCCTTTGGTGAATTATAAGTCAGTTAAATACCTTACTGATCCTGATTTAGCGGCGGTGGAAAGCACCGAGCAACAATTAAAAGAATTTAACGCTTATTCTTATGAAGAAAATGGCAAAGCTGTCTTTGGAACGTGGTTTAATATTGCGGCGGGGAAATCTAAAGAGTTGGATGAAACTTACCAGAGCACGAGAAGAGTAAATTTAATCCATGGGGCTAAGTTTCAGTTTGTTTTAGATAAGCAATCCGGAGTGGATTCCAGCTTTGATTACATCGTAGAAACACCACCTGGTTACAAGTGGGCCGAGTCCAATGACTTTATTTATCACTATAAAACCGATACTATACCGTCACGGTTGATAATAGATCTTACCCTAGAAAAGATGTGATTTAATATAAAAATCATCAAGTATACTATAATACTGATCAGTATTATAGTATAGTATTGTAGCGTAGAATCTCGGTTGATAATTATGGATAAAATAAGAAACTTCGTAATAACCGCCCATATAGACCACGGCAAATCCACTTTGGCTGACAGAATGCTGGAAGTGACTGGGACCGTGCCGCCTCACAAAATGAAGGCTCAATATTTGGATGCTCTGGATCTGGAGCGGGAAAGAGGTATCACTATAAAGATGGCTCCAGTGCGGATGTTCTTTGAAGGTTGTATTTTGAATCTTATCGATACTCCGGGGCACTCGGATTTTTCTTACGAAGTTTCGAGATCCTTAAAAGCCGTTGAAGGGGCCATACTTTTAGTAGACGCCACTCAGGGTATTCAGGCGCAAACTTTAGCTAATCTTGAAAGTGCTAGAAAAGCCGAACTAAAGTTTATTGGAGCGGTGAGCAAAGTGGATATTGCCTCAAGCGAGCAGGTTGAGCAGGCAGTTAAAGATTTAGCAGATTTACTGGAAACTGGCGAGGAAGAAATATTTAAAGTTTCCGGGAAAACCGGAGAGGGAGTGAGAGAACTGCTGCTGGAGGTTATTAGAAAGTTTCCTGACCCTAAGGAAACAAAAGTCAGGGCAGCTTTAGTTTTTAGTTCTTTGTATGACGAACACAAAGGAGTTCTGGCCTTTGTGAGAGTTTTTAACGGTGAATTTAAAACGCAGACGAGTGCCAGATTAATTGAAGCCAAAGTAGATTTCAAAATAAAAGAAATTGGTTTCTTTAAACCTGAATTAAAAGCCGAAGATGTTATTAGATCAGGAGAGATAGGCTATATAGCTACAGGTATAAAAGACCCAGGCGTTGTCAGAGTAGGAGATACTATAGGGGAGCAAGCCCTACCTGGATTCCAGTCGCCCTCGCCAGTAGTTTTTGTGGCCCTCTATCCAGACGAGGGAGATGATTACGAAAATCTAAAGGTAGCCATATATAAACTACGGCTCCACGATTCCTCTTTTTCTATTATTCCAACTACAAGCGATGCCTTGGGTAGGGGTTTCCAATGTGGTTTCCTAGGTCGGTTGCACTTTGAAATAGTGACGCAGAGGTTAGAGAGGGAGTTTAATATCAGAGTGGTAAACAGTTTTCCATCAGTGGCGTACAAGGTTAAAAGCGCTTTGGGCGAATGGAGAACAATTGAAAATCCAAAAGACTTCCCCGACGATTACGTTTCAACAATGGAACCGATGGTAAAAGTCACCATACTCTCTCCGATGACTTATCTAGGAAGCATTTTAAAACTCAAAGATATCTTTAGGATGAGCGAAATTCGTACGGAGACCAGGGGAGAAAAAGTCATCCTTACAGCCGCCCTGCCATTAAGTGATCTTATCTCTGACTTTGACGATAGAATAAAATCTATTTCTTCGGGGTTTGCTTCTTTTAGTTACGAGTTCTCTGATTATCGTTTTGCTAGGGTAAAAAGACTGGATGTGACTGTAGCAGGAGATATGGTGCCTGGTCTTTCACGGGTAGTTTTCCAGGACGACGTTGAATCTGTCGCCAGGAAAACGGTGGAAAGGCTTAAAGAACTCTTGCCCAAACAGCAATTCACTCAGGCTATCCAAGCCTCAGCTAGCGGCAGGATTGTAGCTCGTGAAACGATTCCGGCCCTGAAGAAGGCTTTAGGCGACTTCGGTAAGAATAGCGGTGATCGCACAAGAAAGATGAAATTGTGGAAGAAGCAGAAAGAAGGTAAGAAAAGGCTTAAAGAAGCCGGGCGAGTTTCGGTCTCTCCTCAAGTTTTCAAGGAGCTCTTAAAGAGGTAAACTTTAAAGGTGAGGAATTATTTAGTTTATTCTATTTTTTTAGCCCTTTTTATTCTTTTCGGTTACCAGATTTATAAAATAAGTCTGGAGGCGGGCGATGCTAGCTCAAGATTATCAGAACTTAAATCAGAAAAAGATGTAGTGGAGTCGGACAATAATAACTTGAAGTCTCAAATAGAGTATTTCGCTGACCCCAGGAATTTAGAAAAAGAATTAAGGGCCAGATTTAATGTCAGGCTTCCAGGAGAAAAACTTATTATAGTCGTACCGAAGCAGGGCAATCAGGTTTCCGACTAATAGGGTATTTAAATGAATTTTAATTTTTTGCAATTACTTCCGTTCTTTCCGTTATTTTTTCTCGCCTTAGCCGGTCTTATTTACTTTATTCTAGCCTATTACTTGGTTGTCGGTTTCAGCGATTCCAAGCTAAAGATGGTTTTTTGGGGGACTGTGGCCATGAGATTAATCTATCCTTTACTGCTTTCCGTAATGCAATATTATATTTTCGCCTCCAATACTCTTTCTAAGGCATTGCTTAACAGTCCTCTGGACAGTACGGTCCTGGCCAATTTGCCATTTTTCATGAAACCTTTCAAGCGTTTTTTTGAAGGGCACTTGGGATATTTTCTTTACTACTCCTGGGGTAGGTTCATTTTAGGTGCAGCGCTCGCCCTCCTCTGCGCTTCGGTCTTCTATGTTTTACTGAAACTATTGGAGAAATATAACCCCAGGTTTTTTAAAGAAGGAGAGATAAAGGTAGGTTTTATTGTTGCCTTGCTTGTAGGCTGGCCATGGTTCGTGGTTCTGATACCGGCTACCTTCATTGCTACTATATTGATTTCTATAATTAAAAGAATCTTTTTCAAAGAGTCTTACACAACCTTAGGTATGCCAATACTCGTAGCGGGTATTATCTTAACAGTGGGCACTTATCTTTTTGGCCCTTTGCTTTTGGGAGCTTTGGGCCTTTTAGTGTTCAGTGTTTAAAACGGAAGTCGCCTCGTGTTATTATGGCTTCGTTTGAGGTAACAGCGGGCGTAGTATAGTGGCAGTACGTAACCTTCCCAAGGTTAAAGTGAGGGTTCGATTCCCTTCGCCCGCTCCAGTAGTAAAATAAGGTGGCGACTACTCAAACAGAGGCTCAGTAGACTCGTTTTTTACTCTGTTGTAAGATTAATGTTAAAAGTAATAAATGAAACAAATTTGGTCTATAGGTATAGTTTTAGTCATAGTGCTTCTTTTCGTAGGTTACTATCTCGTTTCTAATCAATCTGCAGTAGAATCTACTACAAATATAAATAATTTTACTAGTGGGTCCGAAGATACCAGCCAGAGTAGTACAGACCAAATCAACAACACCAATACAAGCATGAATAGCAACAATACAAATACGACACCGACCAGTAATCAGCCTCAAGTAAACTTGTCGAGAGCTACTTTGGATACCAGCATGGGTAAAATCGTCATAGAGTTTTACCAGGCGGACGCGCCGAAGACCGTGGCGAATTTCACGAAACTTACAGAGCAAGGATTTTATAACGGCCTGACGTTTCATCGTGTTATTCCAGGATTCATGATTCAAGGAGGCGATCCAAACGGTAACGGCACAGGCGGCCCAGGCTATAAGTTTGCTGATGAATTAAATCCTGCAACTGCTTCGTATAAAGCCGGCTACAAAAAGGGTGTGGTAGCTATGGCTAACGCCGGTCCTAACACCAACGGTTCACAATTTTTTATTATGACCGCTGATTATCCGCTTCCAAACAGTTATACGATTTTCGGGCATGTTGTTTCCGGACAGGACGTGGTGGATGCCATAGCTAATGTAAAACGAGATAGTAATGACAGGCCTCTGACACCAGTAGTAATCAAGGGGATCACGATACAAAAGTAGGCCAACATGAAAAATGGATTTACTTGCGGAGCCTTTGATCTCTGTCACGCCGGGCATATTCTTATGTTTCAGGAGTGCAGAAAAGTCTGTGATTATCTGATAGTGGGGTTACACTCCGACCCGAGTCTGGATAGGACAGGGAAAAACAAGCCTATTATGTCTCTGGAGGAGCGACTCATAATTTTAAAGGGCATCAAATACATTGATGAGATAATCGTATATGACACCGAAACGGATCTCTACAAGCTTCTCAAAGAGAACAAGTTAGACATAAATATCCGTATTCTTGGAGCCGACTGGGAAGGTAAGCTTTTTACTGGCCATGATTTGCCTATTGAAAACTATTTCAATACCAGAGACCACTGTTATTCCACTTCGGAGCTAAGACGTAGAATTTATGAAGAGGAGAAAGCCCTAATAGAAGGTAAGTAAGGCTCTATTTCAAATTTGAAGCACTCGGGTTAACCTTATTTCGCTGCCAGCGTAGCTCAGTCGGCAGAGCAGTGCTTTCGTAAAGCAAAGGTCGGAGGTTCGATTCCTCTCGCTGGCTCCATAAGTAAGATTCATTTATTGACCAATTACCTAATAAAATGGTAATTTAGCTTTGCTGCGGTTGGGCAACACACCAGCCGCTTTTGTTTAAAGCAATGGATATTAGGAATATAGCCATCATAGCCCACGTGGATCATGGGAAGACGACCCTCGTCGATTCGCTTTTGAAGCAATCGGATAATTTCAAGATGAAATCCGACGGCCCGCAGGAGCTTATTATGGACTCCAACGAACTGGAGAAAGAGAGGGGGATTACTATTTTTTCCAAGAATGCTTCGGTGAACTATAAAGGAGTAAAGATTAATATTGTTGACACTCCCGGACACGCCGATTTCGGAGGAGAGGTAGAGCGTATTATGCGTATGGTGGACGGCGTTATTCTTTTGATAGACGCCAAAGAAGGTCCGATGCCTCAGACTAAATTCGTGCTTCGTAAGGCAATTCAGGCCGGACACAGAATTATAGTAGTGGTTAATAAAATCGATAGAAACGATGCTAGGCCCGAGTGGGCTTTAGACCAGACTTATAATCTTTTTTTTGAGTTGGGCGCGAACGAACAGCAGATAGACTTCCCGGTCATTTACGCTTCGGCGGTTCAGGGTAAGGCAGGCCTCACACCGGACTTGAGCGTAATGGAAAACGTAACGCCTCTTTTTGACACAGTCGTGAACTATATTCAGCCGCCTCAAGTAAACCTTACGGCTCCTTTGCAGATGTTAACGGTGAACCTGGTTAATGATAATTATAAAGGCAAGCTTGCCATCGGCAGGTTATATTCAGGTACTCTAAAGAAGGGGATGTGGGTAGCCCATATTGCTAGAGACAGGTCAATTAGAAAAGTTCAATTAAGTTCACTTCTCCTTTTTAGCGGTCTAGGCAGAATTGATGCGGAAGAAGCTCAAGCTGGAGATATTGTGGCTATCGGAGGTATCCCAGATGTTTCTATAGGTGAAACTATAGCTGATTTAGAAAATCCGATAGCATTACCATCCATCAAAATTGATGAGCCCACTATTAAAATGACTTTTGCGGTTAATACCTCTCCTTTTATGGGGCAGGATGGCGACAAAACCACTTCTAGAAACTTAAATGAGAGATTGCAGAAAGAGATGGAGACGGACGTGGCTCTTGCGGTCAGCCAGGCTGATTCGGCCGACCGCTGGACAGTAGCTGGCCGTGGAGAACTTCACCTTTCTATTTTTATAGAAAAAATGAGGCGTGAGGGATTTGAGCTAGAAGTCTCCAAGCCCCAGGTTATCTTTAAAGAAGAAAACGGCAAAAAATTGGAACCTATGGAATTATTAACCGTGGAAGTCCCCAGTGATTACGCGGGTACTGCCATAGAGCTTTTGGGAAAACGTCTAGGCGTTATGAAAGATATGAAAGTTGATGGGGTTACTACTATTATGGAGTTCTCCGTTCCTACTAGGGGTTTAATTGGCATCAGGAACGAGTTTCTTACACTCACTAGGGGTATGGGCATTATGAACCCTCTTTTCGCGGGTTATGAAGAATACAAAGGAGAATTTAGATCATCGGAGCACGGTTCTATTGTGGCTTCAGAGACGGGGCTTTCTAATTCTTATGGGCTTACAACTGCTCAAGGGCGCGGACAACTTTTTATCGGACCGGGGGTCCCTGTTTATGCCGGTATGGTAGTTGGAGAAAATGCCAAGGCCGAGGACATGAAAGTTAATGTCTGTAAAACCAAACAACTTAACAATTTCCGTTCTAAAAATGAAGGAGTTGAAGAAAAATTGGAAGTACCGAAGGAACTGACTTTAGAATACGCCTTGAGTTATATAGGTGATGATGAGCTGGTGGAAGTTACGCCTAAAAATGTCAGAGTTAGGAAGACGTACCTTACCGAACTGGCCAGAAAGCAAGCCAAAGATAATAAAGGGTATTAACCCTGCGTTGCGTTGTCCATTTCTAGCTAGCCTGTCTGCGCAGGCAGGCCACAATAAATAGGGGAGTAGAAAAATAAAGCGAATAGGATGATATAAAAGAAAAGTATACTATAATGCTGATCAGCATTATAGTATATTAAGTGGCATAGTGTAGTATTAATTAGATAACATAGTATTAATAATATGAAGGGAGAGAAAGAAGATAATTTGGAAGAGCTAACTTGCCGCTTAGGCGAGCGGCTTTGACTTGGTTCACAAGAAACAAAGACTTCTGGAATTGGAGTCTGAAGTTGCTGACCCCGATTTATGGAAAAGCAACCGATTTTTGGCTGAAGAAAAAAATAAAGAAGCCGGTATTTTAAGGAGTCTTATTGCCGAGTTTGGAGCAGCTGATTCTATAGAAAAAATCAGACAGTTGGAGATAAAAACCTTGATGACAGGACGGTATGACGGATTGTCAGCCATTTTATCTTTCTATCCTGGCGTTGGAGGTAAAGACGCAGAAGATTGGGCGATGATGCTTCTCGAAATGTATCGCAACTATGCTCTTAAAGAGAACTGGAAAGTTAAACTTATAGATAGCGATACTATTGAGGTGAAAGGAGATTACGCTTACGGTTTTTTGAAAAAGGAGAATGGCGTTCATCGCTTGGTTCGTATTTCACCTTATGATTCAAAGCAATTACGGCATACCTCTTTTGCTTTAGTGGAGGTTCTGCCGCAGTTGCCTCAAGTAGAAATGAGTAAGACGAAAATCCCCCCTGAAGATATCAAGGTAGAATTTTCTCGTTCCAGTGGCCCTGGAGGGCAGAACGTCAATAAAGTTGAGACCTCGGTGAGATTAATTCATATCCCAACCGGATTAACAGCTTCGTCTCAAAGAGAGAGATCGCAGTCTCAAAACAGGGAACGGGCCATGGCGATAATAACCGCTAAGCTATTCAAACTGATGGAAGAGCGTCATGCCAAAGAAATATCTGAACTAAAGACCAAAGTGAAGCCGGAATGGGGAAGTCAGATTAGGTCGTATGTGTTACATCCGTACAGACTTGTTAAAGACCACAGGACCGGGGAAGAGACAAGTAAAGTTCATGAAGTCTTGGCGGGAGAACTGGACTTATTTATACAGGCTGAGGTAGAAAAGCTAAAGTAGGCCTGCCTGCGTAGGCAGGGTTGTTGACGTCTTGGATTTGCGGTAAAATATCAAGTAGACCTGTTGCATAATAACCTTTCTGCTGCAATGTCCAGATTTTGTCTACGGCTTTGCAAAAATCTTTCAACGTATACTTGTCGTATATGCTTCAAGATTTTTGCTTCGCCTCGCCAAAAATCTGACCATTTCGCTACGAAAGTTATTAAGCAATAGATCTACTAAGTAATGATTAACTTTCAGGACGTTTCTAAAAACTACGGTAGTTACCAGGCTCTCATCAACGCCAGTTTTAAGATAATGCCCCAGGAATTTGTTTCCATTGTGGGCAGATCGGGCGCCGGTAAGTCCACCGTCATAAAACTCTTAATCGGAGAGGAAAAGCCTACCAGTGGCAGGATAACTTTTGGCCATTACGATGTGGGCAAGTTAAAAGTAAATCAGTTGCCACGATTAAGAAGGCATATCGGCATCATTTTCCAGGACTTTAAGCTTTTGCCTACGAAAAATGTTTATGAAAATGTTGCTTTTGCTTTGGAAGTAGCCGGCAAGCCAGAAAAAGAAATTAACGACTTAGTAAAAGAAGTTTTGGATATTGTAGACATTGGCCCCAAGGCCAAGAATTTCGTCAATGAACTTTCTGGTGGAGAAAAACAAAGGGTGGCTATAGCGAGGGCGATGGTCAATCGTCCCGATGTCATTGTGGCTGACGAACCTACAGGCAACCTGGATCCTTTCAACAGCTCCTCCATTATTAGTCTTCTTACGAAAATTAATGAATTGGGGACTACCATAATACTCGCTACCCATAATAAGGACATTGTTAATCATCTGGGCAGGAGAGTTATTTTGATTGAAAACGGCAGAGTTGCCAGAGATGAAGAAAAAGGTAAATATTCTTTATAATAAAGACTAATGGTTACTACGACCTACAGAGTAATTAAAAACGGTTTCCAAAACTTCTGGAGACAGAGGCTGATTTCCGTAGCGACACTAAGTGTAATGCTTTTGGCACTACTCGCTTTTTCTAGTTTAATAATTTTCAATGTGGTGGCTGTCTCCGCCCTTAATTCAATTCAGGAAAAGATTGATATCAGCGTCTATTTTAAAACTACCGCTCCGGAGGACGAGATTCTTCGCATTAAACAGTCTCTTGAGGGCTTAGCTGAAGTTAAAAACGTTGACTATGTTTCCAGTGACAGAGCGCTGGAGATATTTAAAGAGAAGCACGCCGACGACAAGGTTATCACTCAAGCGGTTAATGAGCTTGAAGCTAATCCGCTTCCAGCTTCTCTGAACATTAAAGCCAATGATCCTGGCGAGTACTCTGTTATAGCTTCCTACCTTAACAACGATTCACTGAAAGGTTATGTGGATAAAGTAAGTTATGCCCAAAACAAAGTAGTGATAGATAAATTAACTTCTATCATTAACGTCAGCCGCCAGGCTGGCGTGGGACTCACGGTTGTTCTCGCTATTGTAGCTATATTAGTCGTTTTTAACACCATACTTCTGGCGATTTATTCCAGCAGGGAAAGTATAGAGATTATGAGATTAGTAGGAGCATCTAATATGTTTATCAGAGGCCCCTATATTGTTGAGGGTATAATTTATGGAACTATCTCCGCTGTTCTTTCTATGGTTATTATGCTCCTAGCGACCTACTTTATTTCTCCATCTGTTAAGGAACTCATCACGGACATGGATCTTTTGAGCTACTTCACGTCTCATTTCTTCCAGCTTTTTGCTTACCAGCTTCTCTTTGGTATCGGTATCGGTATTGTTTCCAGCCTCATTGCTATCCGTCGCTACCTTAGGGCATAAGGAGTTTACCGAGCTTCTTAAAGAAAATTCTGGAGATTAAGGGCACGAGATGCTAGCGTTTTACGAATTTCTCTGTTATGGTGACGAAGATGACGAAAGAAGTTGATTTCCACGGGCTAGGCATCGCCCCAGCTATTCTTGAGGTTTTAAAAAAGCTTGGTTTTTCTGTACCTACTCCGATTCAGGCTCAATCCATCCCGATTGCCAGCGAAGGCAAAGACTTGATAGGCATTGCTCAAACCGGCACCGGTAAGACTTTAGCCTTCGGCATCCCTCTTATTCAGGGTGTTTTAAGAAACCCACACAAGAGAGCTCTAATAGTCTTGCCGACTCGCGAACTGGCCCTGCAAGTTGAAGAAACCATTAGAAAAGTAGGATCGTCTTTAGGCATAAAAACAGCAGTTATAATAGGCGGCGAAGGTATGTGGAAGCAGAACAGAGCATTGTCCTACAAGCCTCAAGTTGTTATAGGTACCCCAGGAAGAATCATTGACCACCTGGAACACAAGACGCTTAATTTCAAAGAAGTTGGTATAGTGGTTATAGACGAAGCAGACCGTATGCTTGATATGGGTTTTTATCCGCAGCTTAAGAGAATTATGGATAATGTGCCGAGAGAAAGGCAGACTATGCTTTTCTCCGCTACTATGCCTGAACAAATTGTGGCGATGGCTAGGACTTATTTACAGCTTCCGGTTAGAGTTGAGATAGCCAGATCTGGTACTGGCGCCAAAGACGTGACTCATGAAATATTTTTCGTTAATCAGAGTGATAAACCAAGGCTTTTGGAAAAGATTTTGCAGGAATATAAGGGATCAGTTTTAGTATTTAGCAGAACTAAATTTGGGGCCAAGCGTATTTCAGCTCACATCCGCGCTCTAGGACACACTGCGGTTGAAATCCATTCCGAGAGATCTCTATTCCAGCGTAAGGAAGCCATGCATGGTTTTAAAGTAGGGAAGTTCAGGATTTTAGTTGCCACAGATATTGCCGCTAGGGGAATTGACGTCAGCAACATTGAGCTTGTTTTGAATTACGATCTTCCAGATGCTGCGGAAGATTACGTGCATCGTACCGGACGCACTGGCAGAGCAGGAACAAGCGGACACGCCATTTCTTTTGCGAGACCCGATGAAAAAAGAGATGTCTATAATATAGAGCGTTTGATGCGTATTAATTTACCTGTTTCAAAATTACCGGAATTACCGCCGCCATATAAGACAGCTTTTACTGGCATCACAGAAAGGACAACGAGTGTCAGTGGTTACCAAGGCGGTAGAGGAGGCTATCAAGGCAGGAGCAGTGGAGGTTATCAAGGAAGAAGCGGAGCCCCTCGTTCCGGAGGTTACAGCCGTTCTGGTGGTGGCAGTAGTACTGGTGGCAGTCGATTCGGCGGTACAGGCAGGACTTATAGTGGCAATAGAGGCGGCGCCGTTCCTAGCGGTGGCAGAAGTGTTGGTGGTAGGAAACCTTTTAATCGTAGTGGTTCCAGTTACCCCAGTAGAGGTCCTGGTGGCCCAGCCAGTAGATAATATTTATAGAGTAGATAAAATACCCTGGATAAATGCTTTTTATAGACTGGATAAATCCAGTGTCTGGCTGATATTAATTTGTTTTACAAAATCAGGAACGTGACTAACGAGTATCATGGCTCCTTCGTACTTATCCAGAGCCTTGGCTATTACAGGAAGATGACGGAAGTTTATGTGGTTAGTAGGCTCATCCAATATTAGTAGCCCTGGACGCTCCAAACATATCTTAGCAAAAGCAACTAAACCTTTTTGACCCTCTGAAAGTACTCCTACTTTAGATCTTAGTATTTCAGCATCAAGCAAGAAACCGGCAGCGGTTGATCGTAGGGTTTGTTCACTACCGCCCAACAGGGCATCAATGAGCGTTGCGTAGACGGTTTTATCAAAATCTAGTGTAGAGAAATCCTGTCTGTAGTAGCTAATGCGAACGCTACGGGCTACTTCTTCACCTTTAGCGTGACCCGTGGCGAGCTTTTCTAAAAGAGTAGTCTTACCAATACCATTAGAGCCAGTGAGGTGCAGACGCTCTTTCTTTTTTAAAACGATATTAACTTTCTTACTGACTGGTTTGTGATTTTTAATCACGGAGACCGCTTCCAAGCGTAATATTTGTCCGGTTAAGTCTTCTTGGCAGGGGATGAAAAAGTTGCGGATAGCTTTGTCTTCCTGTCTAGTTTCCACTTTGTCTTCTTCCAGTTCTTCAATTTTCTCCCTCATCTTACGGGCTACATCGCGCATGTGGCCTCCCTTTTGGGCGAAGAAACCAGCCTGGTCCTTACGGTGCTCTATATCTTTCTCCAACCTGGCATTTTTCATCCTTTCTCTCTCAATTCTGGCTTTTATTTCCTCCACCACGTCTACGTAGTTGCCCATATACTGTTCTATCTTCTTGGTGAAAACATCCAAGTAGAGAACTCCATCCGTAAAAGAGTTTAAGAACTCCGCATCGTGAGAAATAACTACGCAGGTCTTTTTATAATCGGATAGGAATTTAGTCAGATGTGCAATACCTTCTTTATCCAAATTGTTGGTCGGTTCGTCTAAAAGCAACAGGTCAGGGTTTTGTATTAAAGCCCGAGCGAGTAATAGTCTGGCCTGCTGGCCGCCGGAGAAAGTTTTAAGTGTTCTGTCTTGTGGAGCGGATAAATTAACCACCTCAAGGATCTTATTGATTCTGGGCTCTATATCGTAAATTTTTTTATCAAAAGCTTTTTCAAAAAATTCTTTGACAGTTAAACTCATATCTTCTCGGAGGATGACCTGCTTCCCCGTTGCTATTGTTAGCTCGTTGTCTACGGCGATGGACCCTTCGTCTGGACTGAGTTCCTTGGTAATCAGCCGGAAGATAGTACTTTTGCCGGCGCCGTTTTGGCCCATAAGAGTTATCTTGGTTCCTTGGCGCACCGAAAAATCCGCCTCTTCAAGGACAACTTTCTTGCCGTATTCAAACGAAACTTTGTTAAAGCGTAAGATGACTTTATCTGACATGTTATTTAGCTGATTTTATGGAGTTAAGAATCTTCTCAATTTTCTTAATGCTATCCAAGTCATAAACAGAAACGGGGATAATGGTGGGGTTTATCTTCTTCAGCAAGGTGAGCCTTTTCTTCAGAACCTCAGGGCTTAAAATATCACTTTTGGAGAGAAAAAGATATTCTTTCTTTTTGAGCAAGGCCTCTTTGTATCGTCCCAGCTCCCCGCGTATAGTTTCGTAGTCTCCAACCGGATCCTCCGATTCAGCCGAGACAAAGTGGAATAAAATCCTTGTGCGTTCAACGTGCCTCAGGAATTTTATGCCCAAACCTTTGCCAGTTGAAGATCCTTCAATAAGTCCCGGGATATCGGCGAGTATCAGCTCGTAATAAACGCCAAGGTTAGGTTCCAGGGTAGTGAATGGGTAGTTAGCTACTTTGCTTTTGGCATTAGTAAGTTCGTTTAACATACTGGACTTACCGGCGTTAGGTAATCCCACGAAACCAATATCGGCGATGAGCTTGATCTCCAGATGTAATTCAAAAGTTTCGCCTGGCAAACCGAATTGGAATTGCTTTGGCGAAGTGTTTCTGGAAGACCGAAAATGAAAATTACCCTTACCTCCATGGCCGCCATGGGCAAGAATGGAAGTTTCCCCGATCTTGATTATTTCAACATTCTTACCGGTGGTAAGGTTGTGTATGACTGTACCTACTGGGACTTTCAATATTAAATCCTTGCCATCCAGGCCGTCTCTAAACTGGCTTCTGCCGTCTCCGCCCCTTTGGGCTTCCAGATCCTTCTTGAAACGAAGTTGGCGGAGGGCGCTAATATCAGAAACACCCTCGGCATAGATGCTGCCACCATTGCCACCACTAGCTCCCGTAGGACCAAGACTCATCATGTTCTTATTAAAAGCCACAGCGCCTTGGCCGCCGTTCCCAGCATGTATCTTGATTTTTACGTCATCTACTAACATAAGCTCACAGCAGCTTACACTAAAAAAGCCTCAAAATACTAGAAACCAGTAAAGGATGGATCAAGAGCCTCCAGGGTTTGGGAAAACGTTTCCCAAACTTTTATTAAAAGAGTGTACTGAAGATAAATAATGAGACAAGTCAGAACTCCGGCGGTGACGGCAATATATCTTTCTTTAGTTCCGCCATGGCGAGAATATTTGTAAGCGTAAATAAGGCCAAGGGGCGGTAAAAAGAAGCTTACTAGGTAAACAACCAACTGGGCGGATAGCGATGTGGACGGAGGCGGTTCTTTTCTTTTTTTTCCGCAACCAGGACAGAAATAAAAACTTTCTTGAACAGGTTGCCCGCAGCGCTTACAAGTTAAGTCCATATTCCTGTTATTCTAACACAAATACAAACCCCCGGCCTAAACCGAGGGTTTGTATTCAATGCCGTTTAAGCAGCCTGATTGCAGTTCTTACAATCTTGTTTATGGGTGGTTACCAGGTAAACACCCGAAGCTCCTACTAAGATGTAGACCACTGCTTCTAGTTGTGCCCATGAACCGAGAACCAGGTTAACCAAGTTCCAGTTGGAGCCGCCCATAAGCCAGCCCAATCCTAACAGACCCCAGTTAATGGCGCCCACTACGACTAAAATAAATGCGATTGAATGAAGATATTTCATTATTAAAAATTATATTACAGCGGCCCGACCAAACCGCCTCTTTATTATATCATTTTCAAGCTTACTTTTTCTGTTATGCTCCCTAAACAAATATGTAGTCTAGTGTCTTTCTCTCCAAGTCTCCGGCAACAACTTTTATCTTTACTTCGTCTCCGATCGTATACTTTTTCTTAGTTCTTTCCCCAATAAGAGAATAAGTCTCTTTATTGAAGACATAGAAATCGCCTTTCATATCTTTAAACTTCACCATGCCGCTGGATTTGGTTTTTGATTCTTCCACATAGACTCCCCAGTTGGTTATGCCGGAAATTACTCCCATGTAAACGTTGCCGATACGCTCCATCATATATTCAACTTGCTTATAAGAGACAGAAGATCTCTCGGCATCTGTGGCGTCGCCCTCACGGTCCGACAGTTTTACGGCAGAGCTGCGGTACCACTCAACCTCATCGTTTGTCAGATGGCCACCCTTCAGATGTTTTTCTAAAACCCTGTGAACCATCAGGTCGGCGTATCTCCTGATGGGGGAGGTGAAGTGGGTGTAATTTTCTAGGGCCAGTCCGTAGTGGCCGATGTTATCCGTGGAATATATCGCCTTAGCCATAGATCGCATAGCCACAGTCTTGATTAAAGACTCTTCCGGCTTGCCTTTGATTTTTTTAAAGAGGTTATTTAACTCTTGGGAAGAAACTTTGCTTTCTTTGGCTTCTATTTCATGACCCAGCATTCTCACGAAAGCCAGTAGCTCCTCCATAGATTTTTTCTTAGGCGTGTCGTGAATACGGTAGATAGAGGCGCCTTTATTTATTCTTTTAACTTCACTACTCAAGTAAGTAGCCACCTCTTTGTTGGCTAAAACCATAAATTCTTCCACGAGCTTGTGGATATCCAGCCTAGGCTTCTCGACTATATCTACTGGCTTGCCTTTGGCGTCCAACTTGAACTTAACTTCATCTTTCTCAAAGTCCAAGGCGCCGGTTCCCATCCTCTTCGCTTTGAATATTTTGGCCAGTTTGTTCAGGGAATCCAGCTCTGTGTAATATTCGCCTTTTTTATCGTCCAGAACTTTTTGGGCTTCTTCGTAGATAAATCTTTTGTTTGAATTTATGACTGTCCGGCCAAACCAGACTTTTTGGATGTCGCCATTTTCAGAAACAGTTAGGACGGTAGCAAAGGTCAATTTATCCTCTTTTGGGTTGAGACTGCAGATGTCGTTGGATAAAATTTCAGGCAACATCGGAACAGTTCTGTCTACGAGGTAGATAGATACTCCACGGTGAAGCGCCTCTTTATCCAGCTGACTTCCCTCTCTTATATAGTGCGAGACATCGGCGATGTGGACTCCTATTTCAAACAAGTTATCGGATATCTTTTTGAAAGAGACGGCATCGTCAAAATCCTTGGCGTCTTCGGGATCAATAGTAAAAGTAGTGACACCCCTAAAATCTCTACGTTCTTTGATATCTTTGGCTGGTACAGGCTTGGACTCTCTCCCCAAAATTTCCGCTTCGTGCTCAACCTTAGGAGGGAACTTCATCTGGAAGCCACGTTCAAGCACTATAGCCTCCATTTCTACATTATTGTCTCCCTTTTCACCCAGTATTTTTAGAACCGTGCCTTCAGGATTCTTTTTAGGATCATCCCACTTTTTAATCTGTACCAAAACCTTCAGGTTATTCTGGAGCTTTTTGGATTCGGCAAAAGAAATAAAGATATCGCTGTACATTTTGCTGTCGTCGGTGACAACAAAACAGACGGCGCTGCCTTTTCTTTTATCTATTGTGCCCACAAATTGGGTTTTCTCCCTATGTAGGATTTTTACGACTTCGCCGCTCAGTTTTCCTCCTTCTACTTGGGGGAATAAAGAAATTTCTACTTCGTCATAGTTCAAGGCAGTATTCAAGAACTCCCGTTCTATTTTAATATCTTCAGTAAATTCTGGGGTCGTAACATAGCCTGTGGCTTTTGAAGTCAGGCTTATTATCCCTTTAATAACGGATTTTCTGTCTCCCGCTTGAGCAGGCAAGTTTTTCTCCATATAAAGTCACCCCATTATAGAGCTTCTTTGTAAGTCAGAATAGGGGAAGGGTAATTAGACGAGGATTAAAGTTAAGGCTTCTTACTAAAGAGTTCCGAAGACTTCAATTTAATAATCAAAAAAAGATATATAATCTCAAGGATGCCGGCTGTATTAACAAAAAGAAATGCCACAAACCACCATGGCTGTCCTTTCCTTCCAGAATGCCACAAGGCAAGTCCTTTCCAGAAAATACTCCAAAGTACCAGAAGAAAAAATGTTGGGCCGAACCCATTCATCCAGGCCGGTGCTCCAGCCCCCATCATATAGTTAAAATTATTCATCATATGCTTAATGTTACCATAATTGCGGGTGTTATATCTATCTAGATCTTTGAAAATGACTTGAGTTTTATCCTTGCTGCCGGGCTTGGCGCGAACAAAGTTTCGTATCCACGAAACTTTTCAAAACCGGGCGGTTTTAATGTTTCCACCACGGGAAAACTCCCATTTTCCCGACCCCTTTCCAAGTTCGAGCCAAACTCTAACAACCTAAATCTAAAACGCACTTACTATTAAAGCAAGTGCGTTTTAGACTTTGCTGCCGGGCTTGGGCTCGAACCAAGATACTAGGCTTCAAAGGCCTATGTCCTACCATTAGACGACCCGGCAATCATTGGTTATACTAAATAAAAGTATGTTAAAAAACAAATCGGTATTTTTGGTTGTTGGACTAGTTGTCGTGGTGGTAAGTTTACTTATAGTGCAATCGTTTTTAAGCGGCAGTGATTCTAACGATACAAATAATGTAAGCGGAGTACCTTGTATTTATAACGAAGCTTTCCATATCCATCCCCATCTCCAAATACTTGTAAACGGGCAGGAAGAAATTATCTCGGCAAGCATTGGCATTGAACCTGGCTGTACCAGAGAAATTCATACTCACAAACAAGATGGAGAGATTCACATAGAAGCCGCTAAAGACAGGGGATTTAAGTTCTCGGATTTCCTATCGGTCTGGGGCAAATCTCTTGAGAGGCCGGGCTATACTCTAAAAATGACCGTCAATGGCGCAGAAACCACTGACCCAGGCTTCGTTATGAAAGACAAGCAGCAAATCATCCTTAACTACACAAAAACCCAATAATTAAACTAGTATACTAGCTCGTTATCTATCTCGTTTTTACTTTTCTTGTCCTTTTAAGTTTTCAATAATGGCGATTTCCAATGGGACGATTGCAAATGGGCTGTAGCGCATTTCGCTGTAAGCTCTGATAAGGGACTTGATTAGGTTGATGGCGTAGGCGTCGTCCTTAATAAGAGTGCCGTGACGCTTAAGGCGAGTTATTTCATCCGAGGTAAGCTCTCTTTTAAAGACATCCTCCAGGCTTGAATCAATCTTTAGAGATAAAACTCTACGGAGATAATGAATTAAATCTTTATTCAGTTGAACTAAATTGTACCCAGATTCGTTTATTTCATTTAAATAATCCAACGCGCCCCGCAAATCTTTTTCCAGGAAGAAACCAGCCAACGTGCTGGTTCTTACAAACCCGACTTTACCCAAGAGACGCTCAACCGACTCCAAACTTGTCCCTTCGCCTATGGAAACAACTTGTTCAAAGAGGGATTCAGCATCACGGAAACTTCCTTCCGAAGAAGCGGCGATAAGTTCCAAGGCATCGTTATCTATATCTATTTTTTCTCCGATAACGATCTTGTTAAGTTTCTTTAAAATTTCCTGGACTGGAACCTTTCTGAAATTAAATCTCTGTGTGCGGGAAACAATAGTCGGCAAAAGTTTTTCTTGCTCGGTGGTAGCCAAAACGAAGATGGCGTGGGCTGGCGGTTCCTCCAGAGTTTTCAAAAGAGCGTTAGAGGCCTCTTTGGTCAGTTGGTGAGCTTCGTCAATAATAAAAACTTTATATTTGTAAGAGGTAGGGGAGAGGCGGATACCTTCTTTCAAGTCTCTCATCTCGTCTATGCCACGGTTAGAAGCCGCATCAATTTCTACTACGTCCAAGGCCCGGCCCTCGTCTATTTCTTTGCAGACCCGGCATTCGTTGCATGGTTCGCCGTTGGCGTGAAACTTTTTATCTGCCTGTCTCTTTTCGCAGTTGGCGATTTTGGCGATGATTCTAGCTGCAGTCGTTTTACCAGTGCCCCTGGGGCCGTAAAAAAGATAAGCGTGGCTAAGTTTGTCGGAGGCGGCTGCGTTCCTGATAATTTCCACAAAGACTTCCTGACCTATTAGATCGTCTAAACCCTTGGGGCGGTATTTTCGATAGATAGCTAGGGACATTTTGCTCTTCCATTATAATTCCTAGCGAGCTTAAGAGCAAAAGGGTAAACATACACTTTTGTTCGGAGCGAGCGACGGAAGTACATGAAGCCAAAAGCGAATATAATTCCTAGAGAGCCTAAGAGCAAAAGTTCAACTTTTGTTCGGGGCGAACGAAGGAAGTATATGAGCTATTGCGATTATAGGAGTTAAAAGCGTAAAATGTAAATACTAAATGCACCGATATTTATTCATTTTTTTGGGTGTAGCCGCCGTTTTAGGTGCGGCTTTTTTATTAACCGAAGCTAACTCAATTAGTCTTATAGCGCCGGTTTCTAAAGATGATGCCCAAACTATTTCGGCTCGGGCTGATGCCGCCCTTAAGCGCCAGAATCAGGACCAGGATATTGAGAAGCAGCCGAAACTGGCCAATCCACCCACGGTCATCAAAGGTGTTTACATGACTAGCTGGGTGGGAGGATACGCGAGTATCAGAGAGAAGGTTTTGAAGCTCGTTGATACCACCGAACTTAACGCGGTTGTCTTGGACGTTAAAGATTCTACCGGGATGATTGGTTACGAGACCGATATACCAGATGCCAAAAAATATGGCACGGAGGAGAAACGCATCCCAAAAATAAATGCTCTTATTAAGGAACTACACGATAAAAATATTTATGTGATTGGCAGAATCGCGGTTTTTGAAGATCCGGCTCTCGCTAAAGCCAGGCCCGATTTGGCGATAAAGGATTCCAAGACGGGTAAAGTTTGGAAAGACAGAAATAATTTAAGCTGGGTGGATCCGACTAGCCAAGAAGTTTGGGATTATAATATCGCGATTGCGGAGGACGCGCTCTCCCGTGGTTTTGATGAAATTAATTTTGATTACATCAGATTTCCTACTGATGGAGACTTGGAAGCCCTAAGCTATCCTTTCTATTTGGGTAAAACTCTAAAAGCCGACGAGATAGAAAAATTCTTTGCATATCTTGACGAACATCTGCATAAAACGCCGGATGTAAAAATATCCGCCGACATTTTCGGTCTCTCGATTGTGGATAAAGACGACCTCGGTATAGGACAGATAATGGAAAACGCTTTGGCTCATTTTGATTATATTAACCCGATGATTTACCCATCACACTACGCTTCAGGATTTATCGGCTACAAGAATCCTGCCAGCTACCCATACGAAGTGGTAAAGTATTCTTTAGACTACGGAATGGCGAGATTACAGGCTGGCAGTTATAAAGGCCGGCTTCGTCCTTGGTTGCAGGATTTTAATTTAGTGGGGGTTAATTACTACGCTAAAGAAATCAGGGCGCAGATACAGGCTACGTACGATGCCGGAGTAACCGATGGCTGGCTTATTTGGAACGCCGGTAATGTTTACACCGAGGGCGCATATCTCCCTCAATAAATATGAATACAGTTTACGAACTTAAAATAAACGAATTCCAGGGCCCTTTAGGAAAACTTCTTGAGCTTATTGAAGCCAGGCAGATGGAAGTAACCAGGGTTAGCTTGGCTGATGTTACCGCTGACTTTTTGAAATACCTGGGAACTTTTGAAGAATCTGACCCAAGGGTTATCGCGGACTTTGTTAACGTGGCGGCGAAACTGATTTTGATAAAATCTCACGCGCTATTACCTCAGCTAATGGTTAGCGACGATGAAGAAAAAGAAATCGTAGATCTTGAGGCCAGGCTAAAAATTTACAAGACAATGAAAGAGACAGAGCCTGGCTTGCGGTCCTTGTGGCTGAAGCACATTGCTTATTCCCGTGATTATCTGGCTGGCGCGTCAGGGGGCTTCTATCTAACCCAAGCCGTCCTCCCAGAAGACCTCTTCATGAAGATACAAAAATTGAGCAGTGAGTTGGCTATTTTCCTGCCGAAGCAGGAATCAACAAAAATGAAGCTGATGAGCCTGGAAGAGAAAATAAACGAGCTAATGATTCGGGTGGACAAAGTATTTAGAACGAGCTTTAATGAATTAACGAAAGACAAGGACAGGTCTGAGATTATCGTCTTTTTCCTTGCTCTTCTCCACCTTCTAAAAGATAACTTAGTTAACATTAATCAGAAGGATGGATTTTCTGATATAGAAATAGTAACAACGAAATCTAATGCCTCAATCTAACCTACAAGCCAAATTAGAAGCTTTGCTTTTCGTGTATGGAGAGCCAGTTAAGTTAAAGACTCTTTCTGAAAAACTTGGGGTAACAGACGGCGTTGCCGAAGCGGCTTTACAAGCGCTGCGAATTGAGTTGCAGAGCGATACCAGAGGATTGGCAATGTTCTCCTCTGAAGACAGACACAGCCTAGTTACTAAACCGGAGTTTTCCGAAATAATTCAAAAAATTATTAAAGAAGAATTTGATTCTGAGCTCACCGCCGCGAGCCTGGAAACCTTGGCCATTGTTTCTTATCTAGGGCCTTGCATCAGAGCTGAGATTGACTACATCCGTGGGGTAAACTCCAGCTTTATTTTAAGAAATTTAGCTATCAGAGGGCTTGTGGAGAGGAAGCAGGACCCAGAAAGAGGCAACGCTTTTATCTATAATGTCAGTTTCGATTTTTTGAAGCATATGGGAGTCAGTTCAGTAGACAGTCTGCCTGAGCATGCCAAGTATCGTGGATTAGTGAAATCTTTTCTGAAAAAAGAAAATGAAATACCTCAAACTCAATCTTAAAACTTTTTATATCTTGGGAGCCTTGGCGCTATTTACGGCACTCGTAAGTTCTTACGGAGTTTTTTCGGCTAGCTCTAAGGAGATTGGTTTAGCAAAAGACTTAAATAACTTTGCCAAAGCCAGTTTTGACGGAGGTAACGATATTGGCGTGACACCGAGAATAGATATCACCGCTACCGCTGCCGGGGCCTTCGGAGATGGCGGTAAAGAAGTTTTTGGCTGGGAAACCACCAAGAGGTGGCCTATTGCCTCCATTACTAAATTAATGACGGCAGTTGTTGTTTCGGAGAAGATGCAGGCGACTGATGTGGTGGAGATGACTAGTGAAATGTTAGTCGCTGACAGAAATTCTGTTTTTGTAAAAGGACAGAAATATAAAGTGAGTGATTTGGAAAAGGCGATGTTGGTGCCTTCTTCTAACGATGCCGCTTATGCTCTCGCTATCCATTACGGTCGGGCCAATTTTATCGCCGCTATGAACCAAAAGGCTAGTGATTTGAGGATGAACGATACTCATTACGTTGATCCAGCTGGCATTTCAGTCCAGAACCAGTCAACTGTTAATGACTTAGTTATTTTGGCTGGCTATGTTCGTGGCTATCATCCGGACATTTTTAAAAAGACCAGAAAGACCAAGGACACCATAACTGATCTGAAGTCTGGTAAACGCAGGACCTTGACTAATATCAACGAATTCGCTGGGCAGGCATATTTTCTTGGAGGTAAGACCGGCACGACTCCAGAGGCTGGAGAAAATCTTCTTTCGGTTTTTAATATAGCAGGCGAGCCTAAAACCATCATAATTTTAGGAGATGAAGACAGGTACGTTGAAACGCGAAAAATAATAGGCTCATTATGGCAGTAGAAGCGGTCAGAGTTTTGGTAATAACTATGGTGTCGTTCCTAGCGGCACTTTTGATAACCGCTCCTGTCTCCAGACTTTTAGTTAAGCTTAATTTTAATAAACAGATCAGGACTTCCGAATCTGCTCCGATATTTTCTAAACTGCATGCCAGCAAAGCTGGTATACCGACTATGGGGGGCGTTATTATTTGGGCAACTGTTTTGGGTCTCGCTGCAATTTTCGGAGTTTTAGATTTTATTTTTGATGGTTTTTTCGGCAATTTTAATTTCATCAGCCGTCCGGAAACTTATTTGCCTCTCACGGCTCTACTACTCGCCGCTCTACTTGGTTTATTCGATGACCTCTTGGGAGTTTTTAAAATTGGGCCTAAAGGAGGAGGATTAAGTGTTAAGCATAAGATTCTAGTCTACACGATTATTTCGGCCGTGGGTGCTTGGTGGTTTTATGGACCATTAGACTGGCACGTTATTAAAGTTCCTTTCTTTGGAGTATATGACATCGGTTTGTGGTACGTGCCGATATTCATGTTCATCATTGTGGCTAGCGCTTTTTCAGCTAACGAAACCGATGGGCTTGATGGACTTTTAGGAGGAGTTTCACTTTTCGCTTTTTCGGCTCTCACGGTAGTCGCCTTTGCTTTAGGGAGATATGATTTGGCGGTTATGGGCGGGTCTATAGTCGGAGCGCTCCTCGCTTTCCTCTGGTTTAATATTTATCCGGCCCGTTTCTTTATGGGGGATACCGGTAGCATGGCACTAGGCATTACCCTCGGGGTGATGACGATGTTAACTAACACCGTCTTCTTACTACCCTTGTTCGCTTTTGTTATGGTTTTTGAATCCGTCTCGGTCATAATACAAGTGACCAGTAAAAAGCTTTTTAAGAAAAAGATATTCCTCTCCACTCCGATTCATCATCATTTTGAAGCTATTGGCTGGCCGGAGTCGCAGGTTACTATGCGTTTTTGGATTATTTCCGTTATTTTTGCTGGCTTGGGACTCGCTTTATTCTTTTTAGACAGAGTTATTTAGTGAGTTGGTGTATAATTACCTTTAATGAGCCTCCTCATTAAAGGTGTTCAAATTATTGATGGCGAAGGCAGACTTCCTTTTAAAGCCGATGTTTTTATTCAAAAGAATTTAATCTCCGCTGTAGGGGATTTGAAGTACAAGAAAGCCGACGAAATTATAGACGGTATGGGCAATTATCTGGCTCCAGGTTTTATTGATATAGATACCGATTCCGATCACTATCTCCACCTTTTCAGTAATCCTAAGCAGGTAGATTTTACCGCCCAGGGAGTAACCACCATTATCGGCGGACATTGCGGTACATCTCTCGCGCCGCTTCTCTATGGCACCTTGGAATCTATTGAAGGTTCGGCTGATTTAAATAAGGTCAATGTGGATTGGCACACTACGGCGGAGTTTCTTGATAGTATGAAAAGAGTTCCTTTAGGAGTTAATTTCGGGACTCTCTCGGGCCACAAGACTATTAGGGATGCAATTACGAGGGGTGAGCAACGGAATTTAACCGAGCAGGAGTTTAAAGTGTATGAGAAAGTTTTAGCTCAATCTATCAGAGAAGGCTCATACGGCTTCTCAACTGGCTTGGGGTATATTCATGGTCAGTACGCCTCCGAGAAAGAAGTAAAGAGATTGGTGGGGGTATTGTCGGGAACCGGTGCGGTTTACGCCACTCATTTAAGAAATCAAACCGATGACGTGTTAAAAGCGATTGAAGAAACGGTCCGGGTGGCAAATTATAACGAAGTAAAAACTTTAATAAGCCACTTCAGACCTCTTTTAGGATTTGAGGAGCAGTTTACTTCATCTTTGGAATACATTAAAGAGAATACGCCTGTTGGGCGACTTTATTTTGACATTTATCCCCACGACACGAGCATATATCCTATTTATAAACTCTTGCCTACTTGGGTTCAGTCGGATAATAAGTCTGAAATGATGGAGAAATTCAATAACCCAGAGATGGTCAGAAAGATTAAGGGTGAGTTCAAGCCATTAAGCGAGAAGATTGGTGAAATTCGTATAGCCGGCGCGCCGAAGAATGGATACTTGTTGGGCCGTCTTATCCGGGAAGTTGCCAAAGATTTGGAGATGGAGATTCCGGAAGCACTTATACATATTATGAAAATAACCAATCTCAAAGCCACAATATTTTCTAAAGACATTAATCTGGAGCTTTTGGAGAATTTGCTCTTTGACGAGAGGTCTTTCATAGCTTCTAATGGCAACTCTCCGGCTCCTGGGGAATTCGTGAAGCACGAGAGATCTATTAATACTTTCCCGAAATTTATAGATTTAGTAACGGGCAGGAAAATAATGACCTTAGAGAAGGCCATACAAAAAATAACTTCTGCGCCGGCCAAATATTTTGGCATTGCCGACAGGGGAGTTATTAAAGAAGGGAAGGTGGCCGATCTCGTTATTATGGGACAAAGCGATCGTAAGATTCGCGAGACTATAGTGGCGGGTTGTACCGGGCGTGGAGAAATACTGGTTCATAAACCTAGGAGACAGTAAAAAAGAATATTAAGGAACAAGAATAATTAAGAATGAGGGGAAGGCAGATAGATTATCCGATATTAATAACAGTTTTTTTACTGACAGTGTTCGGGCTGATGATGCTCGCTTCCGCCTCGTCTGATTTAGGTAAGACAAAGTTTGATAATTCTTATTATTATCTCCAGCACCAAATTTACTACGGGCTAAGTTTGGGGATTGTCGGTTTCTTCGCTGGCTTGTATCTGCCCTTACGCTGGTATAAGAAATTTTCCACCTTCGCCTTACTACTAAGTGTTATGAGCTTGATAATAGTTTTCACACCCTTGGGGTATTCCGCAGGAACGGCGGCAGAAAGATGGATAGCTGTAGGGCCAGTTACATTTCAACCATCTGAAATACTTAAACTCACTTTTGTCTTTTATCTGGCGGCTTGGCTCTCCGGCGCTAAGAGCAGGAGGGCAGAGGACCTGATACAGGGGTTTATGCCGTTCCTCGCTATTTGTGGAATTATCACGCTGCTATTGGTGTTAGAGAAATCAATGAGTTCGGTAATAATAATTATGAGCGGGGCGTTAGTGATTTATTTTGCGAGCGGCGCCAAGTGGAGGTATATATTAACAACAATTTTATTAGGAATAGTCGCCTTGGCATTACTTGTGGCCGTGACCGAATATCGTTCCGACAGAATTAAAACTTTTTTAAATGGGGCAAGCGATTCTTCGGGGTCTGGGTATCAAGTTAGTATTTCCCAGAGGACCGTAGGAGCCGGAGGCATCTGGGGGACGGGCTATGGCAAGTCCATTGCTAAAAGATACTTGCCGGAACGTATTGGGGATTCCATTTTTCCAATCATTGCCGAAGAGTTTGGTTTTGTAGGAAGTATAACTATCGTCGGTCTATTTTTCTTTCTTGTTTTTCGCAGCTATCAGTTATCCAGAAAAGTCAGCGACCGTTTTAGCAAGCTAACCTTAATAGGTTTCGGTACAATTATTGGCGTGCAAGTTTTTCTGCACATCGGGAGCAATACTGGGCTGACTCCGCTCACTGGCGTGCCGTTGCCATTTATAAGCTACGGCGGAACGGCTTTGGCTACATTTCTCACAATGAGTGGTGTTATGTTAAATATAAGTAAAGATGCGTAAATTAAGAATTTTATTAACCGGAGGAGGAACAGGAGGACACATTTATCCGCTTGTCGCTATTGGTGCAGAAATACAGACCCAGTGCGGGCAGAGTGGTATCACGCTGGACTTAAGATATCTAGGCGCTTATGGACCATTTAAGGCCCTACTAGAGGGGAACAACATTAAGGTCTGGCGAGTGGCCGAGAGCAAGTTGCGCCGGTATATGTCTATTCATAATTTTATTGACGGTCCAAAATTTGTTTACAGCTTTTTTCAAGCTGCGGCAAAAATATTTTTCTTTATGCCAGATGTAGTTTTTTCCAAGGGCGGTCCAGGAGCTCTGGCAGTAGTACTAGCGGCCAAGCTCTATTTTATACCGGTTATTATTCATGAATCCGACACCGTGCCTGGACTTACTAATCTCTTATCAACCAGGTTTGCTAAGTTAATACTAACGTCCTTCCCCGGAGCCGAAAGTTACTTCCAGGGGAAACATGTCATGCTTGTTGGTAATCCGATCCGCCGTTCGCTCCTCGCCGGAATCGCTACCGAATCTAAGGAGAGGAATAAGGGAGCATACGGATTTGACCCGCAACTGCCTTTAATTTTAGTTATAGGTGGTTCACAGGGAGCAATGAGCATTAATGATTTTATTCTGGACAATCTCCCTGCGATTTTGCAGGTAACGCAGGTATTGCATCAGACTGGTCCAAAGAACTACGAGCAGACTCTGAAAGAAGTGTCTTTTATCGCCGGAAAGATGCCCGAAGAAGTGGCTAAGAGATATAAAGCCGTTGATTACTTTGGTGACGAAATTAAAGTTGCCTACATTGCTTCAGATCTCGTAGTAAGCCGGTCTTCGGCCGGGGTGATATTTGAAATAGCCGCTTTCGGTAAACCATCAATATTAATACCATTACCACCGAGTATTGCTGCTTCAGACCACCAGACTAAGAATGCTTACGACTACACAGCTGCTGGGGCGGGCGAGGTAATGGAACAAACCAATCTCCTGCCCAATCTCTTTATTAACCACGTTAAAAAAATAGTTGAAGATAAGGCCATCTCTGCCAAAATGTCAGAAGCAGCGTTTGCTTTTGCTAAACCAGAGGCAGCTTCAAAAATAGCCCAAATTATTGTAGAATTTAGATAATAATATGAGATTAAACCACAAGGGCTTCACCCTCATCGAACTTCTTATCGTCGTTGCAATCCTTGCTGCCCTTTCTACGGCCGTCGTCTTGGTCTTAAATCCGGCGGAGAGTATCAAGCAGACGAGAGATTCTCAAAGGCTTTCGGATCTGGACGCTATAGTTAATGCAATCTCTATTTTCAGCGCAGACTTTTCAGCTACCGGAGGTTTTGGTACTTCAAATACTCTTTATATATCTTTACCCGACACTTCCTCTACTTGTGTTAATATCACCGGCTTGCCTATTCTTGCCGGCGGTGCGTCCTATCGATGCGTTACGCAGGCAAATTTGAGGAAGGTAGATAGCTCCGGATGGATCCCAGTGAACTTTACAAGTATGTCGATAGGTTCGTCTTTTTCAGTTCTTCCAGTAGACCCCGTTAATACCAGTTCTAGTTATTACAAATATTCTACCAGTACGACTCAATTTGAATTGGCTACTCCTTTAGAGTCTCAAAAATATCAGCCGTATATGACTAGTGACGGCGGTGACTCTAACACTGATTACGAGAAAGGCAACTCATTAACGATTATGCCGGGGATAGTTACGGCGCCAACTGGCATCCTCACCTCTATCGGTACCATTGCCACTGGGTCATACCCTCGCGGCA